>NZ_JAVETM010000025.1:0-54217 GCF_034006065.1 Desulfobotulus sp.
CTTGAAATTACAATTAATAATAATTTCAAGGGACAAAGTATTTTCACTGAGTTGTCAAGGTATAAATCATATTTTTTTGATAGCAATCAAAACTTTTTTCATGCAAAAACCTAACCGGACATTACTGAATTGAGGTATTTTTTGGGTTCAAAAAGGGCGGTTTCATTGCTCAAGGATTCTGTGGATCCGATGAGCAGATATCCGTCGGGCTCCAGAGAACTGGCAATTTTCTGATAAAGCATTTTACGGTCCTGGGGTGTGAAATAAATGGCCACGTTGCGGCAGAAGATGATGTCGAATTTTCCAAGCCCTGTGAAGGGCTTCATCAGATTCATTTTCCGGAAGCTCGCCATGGCGCGGATCTCGTCTTTGATGCGCCAGTGTTCTCCATCCCGATTGAAGAAACGCTGGAGGCGCTGGGGGGTCAGGCCCCGGGCGGCTTCAAACTTATTGTATCTGCCATAGCTGGCCTGGGCCACGGCGGCATCGGAAATATCCGTTCCCAGAAGTTTGATATCATAGGTTTTGAGGTCAAGGCCCAACTCTTTCATGGTCATGGCAATGGAATAGATTTCCTGACCTGTGGAACTGGCCGCACTCCAGATACGGATGGGCAGTCTGCCGTTCCATTTTCTACCAGCCTGGGATCTTTTGTCGATGAGATCGGGCAGGATTTTATGCTGAAGGAGCTCAAAGGGATGCTTATCACGGAAAAAATAGGTTTCATTGGTGGAAATGGCGTCAATGACGCGTTTTTCCAGATCCTTTCGGATATCTTTCTGGATTTTCTGGTAAAAATCCGTATAGGATTTGCACCCCAGCTCTTCCAGCAAGGGGTGCAGGCGGGTTTCCACAAGATACTCTTTCCCCTTATCCAGGGCAATGCCCGAGATTTCGAGAATGTACTTGGAAAACAGGGCAAATTCCGTTGGGGTAATTTTCGTCATAGGGCCACCGGAGGTTAGGGGCGGACGGTTTTGAGAATGGCCGCAGCAATATCGTTTAAAGGCGCCACAATATCCACGATACCGGATTCAATGGGTTCCTTTGGCATACCGAAGACCGTGCAGCTTGCCTCATCCTGGGCAATGATATGGGCGCCGGAGTTTTTCATTTCCTTTAAGCCCGCCGAACCGTCTGACCCCATACCTGTCATGATGACGCCGGTCGCCCGGCCCACATAATGACTGGCAACGGATCGGAAAAGATAATCTGCGGAGGGGCGGCAACTGTTTTCCGGTGGATCATCGGTGATTTTGAGGGTACGGTTTTTTCCATCCCCCGCAGCCACCACCTTCATCTGCTTGCCTCCAGGTGCAATGTAGGCAATGTTATTTTGTATAATTTCACCCTGTTCGGCTTCCTTTACCCCAAGGGCGCATTTGGCATTGAGGCTTTTGGCCAAAGAGGCGGTGAACACGGGCGGCATATGTTGGACAATGAGAATGGGAACACCGATGTCCGCAGGCAGCATGGGCATCATGCGCGCTAAGGCGTTGGGGCCTCCTGTGGAAATTCCGATGGCAACAATTTCGGACTTGGCTTTACGCGTGGAAAGTTTCTGCATACGCTGGGCAATGTCCACGGCAGATGCCGACCTGGAAGGCAGGACCTTCGAGGCCTGGGGGGGCGGGGATGCGGGCAGACCCCGCAACCTTTCCCGGATGTCTTTTCTGCGCTGAAAAGCCAGGACGATGGGGGTGAGAATACGCCGCACGGCCTCAAGATTCTCTCCCATGGAGCCGTTCTGGGGTTTGGGAACAAAATCAAAGGCCCCCAGTTCCAGAGCTTTGATGGTGATATCCCCTCCACGGGTGGTGAGGGTGCTCAGCATGACCACCCCGGTTTCCGGAGCAATGCCGCCGAGGCGCTCCAGTACTTCAAGCCCGTTCATTTCGGGCATTTCCACATCCAGGGTGATGAGATCGGGCTTCAGCGCCTCAATGCGGGAGAGGGCGACTTTGCCATTGTTGGCGCTGCCCACCACCTGGACACCGGGGATGGATGTCAGGATGTCGCTGACGATTTTTCTGTAGACAATGGTATCATCAACAACAAGAACACGAAGGTCGGTCACGGAAGCAAATTCCCTGATAAGAAGTCATGGTGAAAACAGGTGAGGAAGAGCGGCATTTCGGCCTGAAGCAGCCCCTTGGCGCGAGCGGGTATGCACAGCGGCTCCAGGAGCCTTTTTCCCGGAATCACTTGCGAAAAAAGCCCGGTCCTCAGTCTTCCAGTACAGCGTTGATGTCCAAAAGCCCGATGAGCTTTTTTTCCGTCTTGAAAACGCCATGGAAAAATTTTCCCTGCATGCCTCCGATGTTGGAGGGGGGCGGTTCAATGCGGGAAGCTTCCGCCACAAGCACGTCACTGATGCTGTCCACCAGAAGGCCCACCTGCTCATCCTGGAAGTCCACGATGATGGTGCGGTTGTCTTTACTGGGTTCGATGGAAGAAAGGCCGAGTTTTGTGCCAAGGTCAATGATGGTGACAATGCGGCCCCGGAGGTTGAGTACGCCCTGTACATACTCGGCTGCCTGGGGGACGGTGGTGACCTCGGTCTGTTTGTTGATTTCCTGGATATTCAGGATATCAATGCCGCAGAGGGCATCTCCGATATAAAAAGTTGCCAGTTCCAGCATACCCGTTTCAGGAACATTTTTTTCCGATCGTTTTTGCATGGGGCTTTTCCTCGCAATGGCATCGGGTGGGGAGCGGGATGAAGGCCTTGGGCAGGCCAGGCTTCACCCCGGGGAAGGGTTCACACATGCGAGATCATGGAATCCCGTATGGAAATCAGAAGTTTTTCGCGGTCCAGTTTGATCTGGTAGTCATCAATACCTGCCGCACGGCCCCGGATCATGTCTTCTTCTCCTGCAAGGGAAGTCAGGGCAATCACTCTGAGATGGGCAAAACGAGGATCTGACTTGACTTTCTGCGTGAATTCAAAGCCATCCATATTGGGCATTTCAAGGTCCGTGAGCACGAGCGAGATGGTATCCCCGTGTTTTTCAAGGAGGGCAAAGGCTTCCAGGCCATCTTCGGCTACCACCACATCATAGCCGTCTTCTTTGAGAAAACTTGTTACCTGGTTGCGGAAAAAAGCCGAATCTTCAGCAAAGAGAATTTTGGACCCTGCGGCGTTTTTCCCTTCGGGCGTCATGGCCGCGGGAGCAGCTGAGAGCCCCACAAACCAGTCAGGGTTCAGGGATTTGACCACATCAAAGATATCCACCATGAGGGTGGTGCGGTCTCCGATGATCATGGACCCCATGATACCGGGTTGTTTGAGGGTGGTGGCGTCCACGTTCAGAATGGCTTCCACGGCGTCCACGGGTGGACTCACCATGAGACCGATTTCCCGGCCTGTGAGTTTGAAGACGATCACCTCCACCTGTTCGCGTTCGGGGAGGGGCTGGATATTGGCAACCTCGCCAAGCTCATAGAGAGGCAGGGAACCGCCTCTGTACTGCACCACGCGCTTGCCGCCCACATGCTCAATGTCGGTGGCCTTGATGCGTTCAATGCGCTCCACCAGGTTGAGAGGAACGCCAAACTGTTCCGTGGGTGCGTTCCGGAAAAGGAGAAGAGACGCTTTGTCTTCTTTTTTCTGGCTTCTTTCGATCATTTCTTTTTCCGCATGGGCCAGGGTCTTGGAAGCGCCGCTGGAGGAGAGCAGGGCCATTTCGGCAAGGGAGGTGACATCGAGAATCAGGGCCACGCGTCCGTCTCCCATGATGGTGGCACCTGCATAGCCTTTGCAGTCCTTTAAATGCCGCCCCAGGGGTTTAACCACGATTTCTTCGGAATCTCTCAGCTGATCCACCACAAGGCCGTAGCGGAAGGAGCCTGTGGAGACCACGGCGATGTTGATGGCGCTGTCTGCGCGGAAGCGTCGGTCTTCTTGTTTTCTTTTGTGTGTTCTGGGGGCCCGGGTATTTTCTTTTTCATCCGCATCCAGCTGTGGGGATCTGCGGTCTGCAATGTTGACCCTGCGATCGATTTTTTCCTCGCCGGTTTCCGGATCTATGTAAGTTTTGGGAATGCCCAGCACTTCGGCCAGATCCAGAAGGGGAAGCAGAGTGCCCCGGAGCCTCACAACCGCGGCTTTGCCGACTTTTTCGATGCGTTCTTTCACCTGGGCCGCGGGAATGCGCAGAAGTTCATTGAGGTTGACCTGGGGGATGGCATAGCGCTCCTTGCCCACGGAGATAATCTGGCTTGGGATGATGGCCAGAGTGAGGGGCAGTTTGATGCGGATGATGGTGCCGACGCCCACCTTGGACTCAATGTCAACAATGCCGCCCAAACGATCCAGATTGGTTTTTACCACATCCATGCCGACACCGCGACCGGAGACATCTGTCACCTGTTGGGCCGTTGAAAAGCCGGGAAGGAAAATCAGGTTGATTCTTTCCCTTGCTCCCATGCTCTGGAGGTCCTGCTCGCTGATAAGCCCCTTGGACAGGGCGGAGCGGGCGATGGCGTCAGGGTCCAGGCCCTTGCCATCGTCTTCGATTTCAATATTCACCTGGCCGGCTTCATGAAAGGCCTTGAGCTTGATGGTTCCGACCTTGGGCTTGAGGAGACGCTGGCGGATTTCCGGAGTTTCAATACCATGATCCACGGAGTTGCGGACCAGGTGCGTGAGGGGATCGTTGATGGACTCAATGATGGTTTTATCGAGTTCAACATCCTTTCCTTCGATTTGCAGATTGACCTGTTTGCCCAGGGCCTGGGAAAGATCCCGGACAACACGGGTGAATTTATTGAATACATTGGCAATGGGTTGCATCCGGGTGCGCATGATGGCCTCCTGAAGTTCGGAGGTGATCATGTCAATGCGCTGGCCGGCGGCTTCCGTAGCCCTGGGGTTGTTGGCGGAAATTCCCTGAATGAGCTGGTTGCGGCTGAGGACCAGTTCGCCTGCAAGGGTCATGAGGGTGTCGAGGAGATTGACGTTGACCCGAAGCGAAGTCTGCCCCTTCTGCTTGCCGTCGTTTCTGGTGCCGGAGTCCATGCTTTCTTCCTCGTGGTCCTCGATGAGGTCCGCTGCAACGGGAGCCGGGGGTGGTATCACCGCCTGGGGACGTGCAGGAGGCTGGGGGGGTGAAGGCGTAGCCCTCATCAAGGGCGGTTCAGGCGGGTTCTGTGCAGGCTCAGGATTTTTTTTCCGGGGTGCTGCGGGAGGGGAGGCGGCCGCAGGGGGGCGTGTTTCAACCTGCACAGCTGGAGCGCTAGGTGCGGTTGCGCCGATGACTTCTGGCTGGATGTGATGCACATACTGGCCGTCAAGATCCACAAGGATGGAAGCCATGTCGGGTTCAATGATGGAAGCAAAAAGGACAAGGAAGGGTATTCGCCTTGGCAGCTCATCGTCCAGTGTGCCCACGGCGTCAAAATCGATTTTCGAGTCCAGAATGATCCCGCTGTTCAGAAGCGAGGTGATGACATCAAGGGGGGTTTTGTTTTTCTTCTGGATATCCTGGAGCATATCGAATTCCAGGAGATAGAGAAACTTGCCATGCTTGAAGGCCTGGTCGAGGTCAAAGCGGGAAGCTTCCATGCGGGATACACCGGCGGGATGCTGGATTCCCACCTTTTCCGCCACACTGTTCCTTTCGGCTTCGGGCAGGGAATCAGAGGTGATGGCCATGAGGGCCTGGATCAGGGGGTCTATGTTTATTTCATTGCTGGTTTCCACTTCATGGATCAGTTCCCTGAGGCGGTCAAAGGCCTGGAGAAGGGTGGAGATGATTTCCGGCGTGGGAACCAGCTCCCGGCTGCGGATAAGGCCCAGGATATTTTCAAGGTTATGGGAAAGGTCCTTGATGGTCGAAAGCCCCATGAAGCCTGCGCCGCCTTTGATGGAATGGGCAGCCCGGAAGACGTTGTTGACCAGATCTTCATCTATGTCAGCGCCCTGGGATTCAATGGTCAGAAGATCATTTTCGATATCAGAAAGATGCTCCAGGGATTCTTCCACATACATGCGCAAGGTTTCGTCATCTTCGAAAATCATGGTGCGCCTCCGAAGGATAGCAGATCAAGGGTTGTTGCCCCTTCTGCATTAAGGCCTGCGATGCAACAGGGGGAATGGGGATCGGCGACAGAATCCGCACCTGGATGTACGGATCGTACGGATACGGATATTAATTTGCTGGAACTATATCAGCAAGGGAAGTCTTTTGGCAAGTGTCCGGAGGAATTCGGAGAAGGCTTTGGGCGGGGTGGTCTTTTTCAAGATAAACCACAAGTCGGCTGTTGGGACGTGCGGGATTGATGGCAACTCCGTCTTCATGGATGGAAAGGATGCGATCCATCACCGGCGGAGCCCCGGGTCGCAGGACCTCGACGGTGTCACCGGTGAAAAAACGGTTACGGCAGATAAGGCTGTGAGCGCCCTTATCGCCTGGGGTGAGGATGTTGCCCACAAAAAGGGCTTTGGGGCCTTTGCCAGCCATATTCTCAGGGTCGGGTTCCATGCCCTGGGGATCCCCAAGGTAAAAACCTGTGCCGTACCCTCTGTGGTGCAGGCTGTCCAGGCGGGGATACCAGGAAGGATCTTCTTGGTATTTCTGAGGATCTTTAAAATAAAGATCCAGGGCCTCCCTGTAGACGCCAACGGTAACGGCAAGGTAGTGGATGCTCTTCATGCGGCCTTCGATTTTAAGGGAGCTGATCCCTGCGGCAGCGAGTTCCGGAATATGGCGGATCATGCAAAGATCCCTGGAATTGAAGATGTAGCTCCCACGGGCGTCTTCAGAGAGGGGCATATAGTGGCCTGGCCTCTGGGCTTCAAGCACGGTGTAGCGCCATCTGCAGGGATGGGCGCAAAGGCCCCGGTTGCTGTCCCGGTTGGCCATATAGCTGCTGAGAAGGCAGCGGCCTGAATAGGCGATGCATAGGGCCCCGTGGACAAAGCACTCCACCTCAACGCCACCTTCCTGACAGAGACTTGTGATTTCTTCCAGGGAAAGTTCCCGGGCGGCATTGACCCGTGTGATGCCCATCCCGGACCAGAAGCGGGCTGCGGCGGGGTGGGTGGTATTGGCCTGGGTGCTGAGGTGCAGGGGGATATGGGGGGCCCATTCCCGGGCCAGGGCGATGACGCCGGGGTCGCTGACAATGAGGGCATCGGGCCTGCATGCGGCCAGTTCCCTGAGGTAGGCTGTCAATTTGGGTATTTCAGGATGCCTTGGGTAAATATTGCAGGCCACATACACCCGGGCTTTCAGGCTGTGGGCAAGCTCAATGGCCTTTTCAATGTCTTTGAGGGAAAAGTTGTCGGAAAAGTTTCTGAGAGAAAAATCCTCGCCACCGAGATAGACGGCGTCTGCGCCATAGAGGAGGGCGATTTCCAGTTTTTCCATGTTGCCTGCAGGGGCAAGCAGTTCAATGGGTGTATGAAAGCGGTTTTCTGAACCCGGCATGCCCTTGGAGACCCTTCTGTTGTACTCTGGATAAGCTTATCGTTTGCTGACTTGTCCTGGTTTCGGGAGAAAACAGTCGCCACCCATGGATGTGAGGAATGGGGGGTGGGGGCGAGCGGATAAGGGTTGGGATGGATGGTGCCCCCGGCAGGAATCGAACCTGCGCTCAAGGATTAGGAATCCTTTGCTCTATCCACTGAGCTACGGGGGCTCTTAATATGTCAGGGAAGCGAAAACGGGGTGTTGTGTCTGTGGAATCCGGAAAGCAGGTCTTTTCGCCTTATATGGATCCTGAATTCTCTGGAGCTGACGCCCCGGCTCTGATCCCCCATGCCTTTGCCGGGGCCTTAAGAAGACTCCCGGCAAAGGAGTGAAATGCCTATAGCGGATTCCTGGGATTCAGGCAAGTCCAAAACGGAAATATTCAGCAAGCGTTCTGGATGCCAGGGGCAAGGCGGATTTATTCAACAAAAAGCTGTTGCCCGGGATAGATGGTGCTCTGGGGGTTGAGATTGTTGATCTGCAGAAAACGCTGCAAGGGCATATTGTGTCTCAGGGCGATGGTGAAGGGAGTGTCGCCCGCCTTGACCCGGTAGACCTCCCGTTGGGGATTCAGGGTTTTTACTTGCTGTGCGTCTCCTGGAATCCGGAGCTGCTGACCGGCTTGCAGGCGAGAGCCTGAAAGCTGGTTGGCGGCAATGATGTTGCCGGTGGTGGTGTTGAAGCGCTTGGCAATGGTCCAGAGATTGTCTCCGCTCTGAACGGTGTAGGTGAGGGTTTTTTTCGGTTCCCCGGCAGAGGCGGTGCTCCTTGGTGCAGATGCGGAGAGGGGCTGGGAGGCGCTGGCGGGAACCTTGATCACCTCACCGGACCGGATGAGGTTGGCTCTCTGGATGCCATTTTCCTGCATCAGCTGGCGGACGGAGACCTTGTAGCGGGCGGCAATGCCGGAAAGGGCTTCTCCGGGTTTTACCCGGTGGTAGAGATAGGCTTTCTGGGGGGGGCGGGACTCATCAATGGATTCAATGGAAGCCAGGAACTGGTCTGTGTATCCCTGGGGAATCTTCAGGGTATAGGGCTCGTTGGGGAGCAGATCGTAGCGGAGTTCGGGGTTCAGTGTCTGAAGGTCTTTCAGGGGAATACCTGTGGTGGTTGCGATGGCCTGGAGGGTGACCTGTCTTTCGGCGGATACGGTCTCGTATGCAGGAGGAGGATCCAGATCTGAGGGGTCAAAGCCGTATTTTTCCATGTTCTGGATGATGTGGATGGTGGCAAGGAAACGGGGGACATACTGGGCGGTTTCCCTGGGCAGTTTGGTGTAAAGATCCCAGAAATTATCCAGGTAATTCACATTTTGGCTGCGGATGGTTCTCAGAACTCGTCCTTCGCCGCAGTTATAAGCTGCGAGCACCGTGGGCCAGTCGCCAAAGAGATTGTGAAGTTCTGTGAGATAGGCAACCGCAGCATCCGTTGCTTTTTCAGGATCCATGCGCTCGTCTACGAGCAGATCCCTCTTGAGCCCGAAACGTACACCGGTGGAAGGGATGAATTGCCAAAGACCCAGAGCGCGTGCGCTGGAAAGGGCTTTGACCTGATAGCCGGATTCAATGAGGGGAAGCCAGGCCAGCTCTTCAGGAAGACCTGCGGCCTTGAGCTTTTCGAGGATCATGTCCATATAAATGCCGGAACGGCGGTAGGCGCGTGCAAAAAAGGCGCGTTCCGGGCCGGTGAAACGGTCGATTTCCCGTTGTACATAAACGTTGTCAGGTATCTGGATGGCGCTCTGCTTGCCCTCGACGCCCATGGTTCTTGAAGAGTATACTTCAAGGATGCGGCGTGCGATGGTGAGCCGTATGTCGTCCCGTTGCTGGAGATCTGTGGGATTTTGGGTGTCGGCCCGCATGATGAGATCATAGGCCTGGTCCAGGGCTTCCAGGGCGGCGTCATATTCTCCTGTTTTCCAGAATTCATCGGCAGCCTCATAGAAATCCAACGCCTGATCAAAGGACGAAGGGGTGGCTTTTTCCTGTGCGGGTAAGGCGGAGGGGATCTTTTTGGCGGTGAGGGTGGCGGAGGTGGGGTGGGCTGGGGTTTTCCGGGAAGGAACGGAGGTCGTCGGAGAGGCGGAAGGGTTGGGATCCACAGGCGCATTCCGGAGGGATGCGCAGCCGGGATACAGAAACAGGCTGGAGCAGAAGATGCAAAAAATCAAACGTTTCATGCCTGGTTGACCTCATATGTAAGGTTGCGGTGTCTTGGCAGATGGGCGCTGGAAGAAGATCTGCCTTGCGGTATCGTCATTGCCACAAAGGGCATGGGGTCCGGGCAGGGCCGTCGGAGCCTGAAGCTTTGCCGGGCTGCGTTGGGCGCTGCTCTTGTGCGATGGTGGTCATCCCCTCTGACCTGGAAGCTTTGGGGCCGGAGGGGGGCCTGGGTTGCTGTGCTGTCTTCAGGCCTTGAAGATTCGGATGCGCAAAGGAGAGGCCAGGGTCGGACAGCAGGGGTGGTTCCGATTGTGGCGACGGAAAAAAACTACAGGAAGGACCTTGACATTGTCAATGCCCCATTTTTTTCATCGGGGATGTTTCGGCCCATGACGGGAGGCCCGGAAAGGGGGGGAGCTTGTTGGGATGATCACAAAAAAAACCATGGAGGGTGCGCGGTATGCTTCATTAATATAAGCTTTGCCCTTTCCGCTTTTTTAAGCGGGGTATCTAAAAAAAAGCTTGTCAAAGGTGTTCGGGATCGTTTAAGAGAAGGAGTTGTCTTTAACGAGGCCAACGTAGCTCAGCTGGCCAGAGCGGCTGACTTGTAATCAGCGGGTCGGGGGTTCGAATCCCTTCGTTGGCTCCAGACAAAGACGGTGGGGTTCCCGAGCGGTCAAAGGGAGCAGACTGTAAATCTGCCGGCCAAGCCTTCGGAGGTTCAAATCCTCCCCCCACCACCACCTCGGTCTTGTAGAAGGCTTCTTTGCAAAAAAGTGCTTGCAAGGGGGCCGCAATTGTACTACATGGCTGCCTGCAAAACGAAAGAATGATCCTGATGGGTCTTCTGCGGGAGTAGCTCAGTTGGTAGAGCATCAGCCTTCCAAGCTGAACGTCGCGAGTTCGAGCCTCGTCTCCCGCTCCAATAACCAGCCACCCTTTGGGTGGTGAGTTTTGAAGGCAATAAACGTGTGCCCATGTAGCTCAGCCGGTAGAGCGCATCCTTGGTAAGGATGAGGTTCACCAGTTCGATTCTGGTCATGGGCTCCATTTATTGCTTATTTTCTATTTGAGGTTTTCGAGTGGGTCCGACGTCGTGTGTAGAGGCGGACGCAATCCTTCGGAGAAAACGATCAAGCAGGTTTTTTTAGGAGGCGAATCAATGGCTAAGGCAAAATTTCAGCGCACGAAGCCGCATGTGAACGTCGGGACCATTGGGCATATTGACCACGGCAAGACCACCCTGACGGCAGCGATCACCAAGACCTGTTCCATGAAAGGTCTGGGTGAGAAAGTAGACTATGATAATATCGACAAGGCTCCCGAAGAACGTGAGCGCGGTATTACCATTTCTACCTCCCATGTGGAATATGAATCTAAAATCCGTCACTATGCCCATGTGGACTGCCCCGGTCATGCGGACTATATTAAAAACATGATCACCGGAGCCGCCCAGATGGACGGAGCCATTCTTGTGGTTTCCGCCAATGACGGTCCCATGCCCCAGACCCGTGAACACATTCTTCTTGCGCGTCAGGTAGGCGTTCCCCGGATTGTTGTTTTCCTGAACAAGTGCGACATGGTGGATGACGAGGAACTGATTGAGCTGGTGGAAATGGAGCTTCAGGAGCTTCTCGATAAATACGATTTCCCCGGCAGTGAGACCCCCATCATCCGTGGTTCCGCCCTCAAGGCTCTGGAATCCCATGATGCGGACTCCGAAGAATGCAAGTGCATCTGGAATCTTCTGGATGCCATTGACAGCTACATTCCCGAGCCCGAGCGCGATGTGGACAAGACTTTCCTGATGCCTGTGGAAGACGTTTTCTCCATTTCCGGCCGCGGTACAGTTGTTACCGGTCGTATTGAGCGTGGTATCATCAAGCCTGGGGATAACGTTGAAATTGTTGGTATCCGTGACACCATTAAAACGGTATGTACGGGTGTTGAAATGTTCCGCAAGCTTTTGGATGAAGGGCGCGCCGGAGATAACGTCGGTCTCCTTCTCCGCGGAACGAAGCGGGACGAGGTGGAGCGCGGTCAGGTTGTATCCAAGCCGGGCAGCATCACGCCGCATACCAAGTTCAAAGCTGAAGTTTATATCCTTTCCAAGGAAGAAGGTGGTCGTCATACACCCTTCTTCAGCGGTTATCGTCCCCAGTTCTTCTTCCGCACCACGGACGTTACGGGTATTCTGAGTCTGCCCGAAGGCGTTGAGATGATTATGCCGGGAGATAACGTTGCCATTACGGCAGAGCTGATTGCGCCCATTGCAATGGAAAAAGAACTGCGCTTTGCGATCCGCGAAGGCGGTCGCACCGTAGGTGCGGGTGTTGTTTCCGAAATCATTGCCTAATCCAAGGAGAGTCCGGTGAGAGTCATTGTAACGCTGAACTGCACAGAGTGTAAGCAGCGCAACTATACTACGACCAAGAATAAGCGGACCACTCCGGACAAACTGGAGTTCAGCAAGTATTGCAGATTCTGCAAGCGGCACACCAAGCACAGAGAAAATAAGTAGGAATGTTCTTTCTTTAAGTTTAGGAGGACCTGTCGACTGTCTTTCGGGTCGTCGGCAGGTCTTTTTGCAGGCCAGTAGCTCCAATGGTAGAGCGGCGGACTCCAAATCCGTAGGCTGGGGGTTCGAGTCCCTCCTGGCCTGCCACTTTAAGAACATACTGTGATGCTGGGTGCTGTCATCGCTGAAATACGGGGCAAGGTGTTATGGGACGCTTATTAAAAAAAAAGACTGAGAATCAGCTTCAGAAGAAAAAGCTGAAAATAAAGGCCACCCAGGACGAAAATGCTGAGACCCCATCTGCAGAGGTAAAATCCCGCAAGTCTGGAGAGATCAGTATAGCCCAGACAGAAAAGGCGTCCAAAGATCCTTCCGCAAGCCGCTCGGTTGCAAGGCCTGTCAAAAAAACGGCTGTAGCCAAGGGGCTTGAATTTTTTCAAGAGGCCCGTGCGGAACTCCTGAAGGTTGTATGGCCTTCCAGAACCCAGGCCATGGCATCTACGGGTGTGGTGATTGTACTTGTGATTATCTTATCCTTTTTTCTCGGGATCGCAGATGCTGTCCTCACCAGGCTGGTTCAGCTGGCGTTGAATTGAATGAATGGGGGGACGTATGATAAAAAGATGGTATGTGGTTCATGTGTATTCGGGCTTTGAGGGTAAGGTGAAGCGCTCTCTTGAAGAACGGATTGCAAGCTCCCCCCTGCAAGAGTATTTTGGTGAAATTATTGTTCCTACGGAAACTGTGGTGGAGTTGGTAAAGGGAGAACGCAAAGAGTCTTCCCGGAAGTTTTACCCCGGTTATATCCTGGTGCAAATGGCCCTGACCGATCAGACCTGGCATCTTGTCAAAGACACGGGCAAGGTGACAGGCTTTCTTGGCGGAAGGGACAAGCCATCGCCCATCACGGATGCGGAGGTGGATCAGATTCTCCGCAGGATGGAAGCGGGTAAGCAGAAACCGCAGCCGAAATATCATTTTGAACCCGGCGATGAAATTCGGGTGATTGACGGACCCTTCACAGGCTTTAACGGCACCGTGGAAGAAGTCAATCCGGAAAAAGGGAAGATCAAGGTCTTTGTAAGTATTTTTGGCCGATCTACTCCCGTTGAGCTGGAGTTCGTACAGGTTACCAAGCTTTAAGGGTTAAGGAGTACTGACCAAGATGGCAAAAAAAGTGATGGCGCAAGTCAAGCTCCAGGTCTCTGCGGGGAAAGCGAACCCCTCTCCCCCCATCGGTCCGGCTCTGGGGCAGCATGGCGTAAATATAATGGACTTTTGCAAGGCTTTTAATGCACGCACCCAGAATGACGCGGGCATGATCATTCCTGTTGTGATCACGATATATCAGGATCGTACGTTTACCTTCATTACCAAGACGCCTCCTGCGTCCGTACTCCTGAAAAAGGCCGCAAAGCTTGAATCGGGTTCCAGCAACCCGAAACTGAACAAGGTGGCCAAGATAAGCCGGGATCAGGTGGAAGAAATCGCCAAGCTCAAGATGCCGGATTTGAATGCCTATGACCTGGAGACAGCCGTGAAGATCATTTCCGGTACTGCCAGAAGCATCGGTATTGAGATCGTTCAGTAAAAAAGGAGTCGGGAAAAATGCCGAAGCGCGGTAAAAAATATGTGGAAGCAGGTAAAGGCCATGATTTCACGTCAAAGCTCGCTTTGCGGGAAGGCATTGAGCTTGCCCTTGAAGCCACTTATGTAAAGTTTGATGAAACCGTGGACGTGGCTCTTCGCCTTGGGGTGGATCCCAGACATGCGGATCAGATGGTGCGGGGCACCTGTATTCTTCCCAACGGCCTTGGAAAGGAAGTGCGCGTTCTGGTTTTTGCCAAGGGTGAGAAGGCCAAAGAGGCAGAAGAAGCCGGTGCGGATTTTGTGGGCTTAGACGATCTTGTGGAAAAAATCCAGGGTGGATGGCTTGAGTTTGATAAGGCCGTGGCAACACCGGATACCATGGGAGTTGTCGGTAAGATCGGCAAGCTCCTGGGGCCCCGTGGCCTGATGCCCAACGCCAAAACGGGAACGGTTACCTTCGATGTTGCCCGTGCGGTGAATGAGCTGAAAGCCGGTAAAATCGATTTCAGGGTTGAAAAAGCCGGTATCGTTCATGCTCCCATGGGTAAGAAATCCTTTGGTCCTGAAAAGCTGGAAGAAAACATCCGTGCTTTTCTGGATAGCATTCAGAAGCTTAAGCCTTCTGCTGCCAAGGGCGCCTATATCCGTGGCATGGCCATTTCAACAACCATGGGACGTGGGGTGAAAGTCGATACCCTTTCCCTGGTAAAATAAACAACTGTCTGCATCCAGATGGGGACGAGAAGGGAGGATTGACATCCTCCCTGCTTTTTCACATAAAATTGGGTTCTGTGAAATCCGATTGCTGTCCAAGACAGTAGGTACACATGGAGTGTATAACGGCATGGCCGACCTACCGAGACAGATTTTGTTTGGGTTTGGCCGGCACCTCCATGCAAATTACAAAGAAAGGGGGTGTTAGGGAATGAAGCTGTCCGAAAAAGAGGCAATTGTGCAAGAACTGCACGAAGGTCTCTCCAAAGCGCAGATCGCCATTGTAGCGGATTACAAGGGTTTGACCGTGGAATCCTTTTCCCGTTTGCGGCGAGAACTCCGGGAAGCCGGTGCGGAAATCCAGGTTGTAAAAAATACCCTTCTGAGGCGGGCTTCGGAAGGTACTTCTGTTGATGCCATTCGTGACCATTTCAAGGGGCCCAGCGCCATTTGTTTCAGCACAACGGATCCTGTCCTTCCTGCAAAGGTTCTGACCAAATTCGCAGAAGCCAACGAGAAATTGCAGATCCGGGTCGGTGTTCTGGAAGGAAAGCCTTTGACCACTGCGGATCTGAAGGCGCTTTCTGAGCTGCCCAGCCGTGAAGAGCTGCTGGCTAAGTTGCTTGCGACGATGATCGCTGTACCCACGGGCTTCGTGCGTGTCATCAGTGGTGTTCCCCGGGGTCTGGTGAATGTCCTGACGGCGATCAAAGACCAGAAGGAAGCGGCCTGATTCTTCTTCGATCCAGGCTGGTCATCTATTATAATTGATATTTCATATAAAACGCTTGTTTTTTGGAGGCTTGATCCATGGCTGAAATTACCAAACAGGATGTAGTTGATTTTATTGCCAACATGACCGTGCTGGAACTTTCCGAGCTGGTCAAGGAACTTGAAGAGAAATTCGGCGTGTCCGCGGCAGCGCCCGTGGCCATGGCCGCCATGCCTGTGGGTGCGGCTGCTGCGCCTGTGGAAGAAAAAACGGAGTTTGATGTGATCCTTGTTGCAGCTGGCGACAAGAAGATCAACGTCATCAAAGAAGTTCGCGCCATCACAGGTCTGGGTCTCAAGGAAGCCAAGGATCTTGTGGAAGGCACGCCTGCACCTGTCAAGGAAGGCATTGCCAAGGAAGAAGCTGAAAAATTCAAAAAGCAGCTTGAAGAAGCTGGTGCCAAGGTCGAACTCAAGTAGTCGATTCCTGTCTTGTCCTGTCGTTTTCACCATCCGTTCACATAAACGCTTTTGCGGAACGAAGTCCGTGGGCCCCGGCTCTCGGACTTGTTCCGCTGTTGCGTAAGCAATCGGGGAGATGCCATGTCCGGAAGCCCTCTGGCCAACAAGCGTGTGAGAAAGCGTTTCGGCGGAAAGCACACCATTATTGATATCCCGGATCTCATTGGGATGCAGCGGGAGTCCTATGAAAGATTCCTTCAGATGGATGTGTCGCCGGAACAACGTCGGGACATCGGTCTGCAGGCGGTCTTTAAATCTGTTTTCCCTATCAAGGATTTCACGGGAAGTGCTTCCCTTGAATTTGTTTCCTATGATTTCGGTGAGGTTAAGCATTCCGTAAGCGAATGTATTCACCGGGGTATGACCTATGAAATCTCGGTTCGTATCCGGGTTCGCCTTGTCGTTTACGACACGGATAAGGACGCTGGGACTACAACCATAAGGGATATCAAGGAACAGGAGATTTATTTCGGGACCGTTCCCCTGATGACCGCCAGGGGCACCTTCATTGTCAATGGCACTGAGCGGGTGGTGGTGAGTCAGCTGCACCGTTCCAGCGGGGTCTTTTTTGATCATGATAAGGGAAAGACCCATTCCAGCGGTAAAATCATTTATACGGCGCGGGTTATTCCCGTGCGCGGATCCTGGATCGATATGGAAATCGATCCCAAGGACATCGTATATATCCGCATCGATCGCCGTCGCAAATTTCCTGTAACCATTCTGTTCAAGGCCTTTGGGTATACGAACGAAGATCTTCTGGCTTACTTCTACCTGAAAGAACGCATAGAAGTCCGCGGCGAAGAATATTTTAAAAGTTTCAATGAGCAGAGCCTGAAGGGTCAGAGGGCCAGTGAGGATGTTCTGGATCCTGAGACCGGTGAAGTGATTGTCAAAAAAGGCCGCTTTTTTACCAAAAGGGCCATCCGTCAGCTCAGAGGCCTGGGGGTCACGGAGCTGAAGGTCAATGCGGAAGAGCTTGTGGATCGCGGCGTTGCCGCAGACATTGTGGACCCTGAGACCGGAGACGTGCTTGCCAAAGCGGGTTCTCTTCTGGATGAAGAGATCCTCGGCCGCATGCATGCGCTCGGCATCCGGGAATTCGAGCTCCTTTTCCTTGACGCCAATTACAGTGCCGACTGTATCCGGAAAACCCTTGTGGCGGATAAAACCACGTCCAGGGAAGAGGCTTTGGTGGAAATTTATCGCAGGCTGCGGCCCGGTAACCCCGCAACACCGGAAGTGGCTCTGGAGTTCATTGACCATCTCTTCTTTAAGTCTGCCTACTATGATTTTTCCGGCGTGGGTCGTCTCAAAATGAACCACCGCCTGGGGATCAATACCCACATTGATGTACGGACTCTGCGCAAGGAAGATATTCTTCTTACAGCCAAGACCCTTGTGGAACTCAGGGACACCCAGGGTGTGGTGGATGACATTGACCACCTGGGCAACCGGCGGGTAAGGGCTGTGGGCGAGCTTCTGGAAAACCAGTACCGCATCGGTCTTGTGCGGATGGAACGCGCCATTAAAGAGCGTATGAGCATGCAGGAAGTGGATACGCTCATGCCCCATGATCTGGTGAATCCCAAGCCCGTTTCTGCTGTGGTGAAGGAATTTTTCGGAACCAGCCAGCTTTCCCAGTTCATGGATCAGACCAACCCCTTGTCCGAGACCACCCATAAGCGCCGCCTTTCGGCCCTTGGACCCGGTGGTCTGACCCGCGAACGCGCGGGCTTTGAGGTGAGGGACGTCCATCCTTCCCACTACGGCCGTATCTGTCCCATTGAAACGCCGGAGGGCCCGAACATCGGCCTGATCGTCTCTCTTTGCACCTATGCCCGTGTGAATGATTTTGGCTTCATTGAGACGCCTTACCGCATGGTGAATGAAGGTATGGTCTCTTCTGATGTACGCATGCTTTCGGCTTTTGAGGAAAAAGAACACCCCATCGCCCAGGCCAATGCCTTGATCGGTGAGGACAATCGTTACGTGAACCCCGTTGTGACAGCCCGCGTTGCCGGTGAATTCAAGATGGTACCTTCGGCTGAGGTGGAGATGATGGATATTTCCCCCAACCAGCTTGTGAGTGTGTCTGCTTCCTTGATTCCTTTCCTTGAAAATGACGATGCCAACCGTGCGCTTATGGGTTCCAACATGCAGCGTCAGGCCGTACCCCTGACCCGCACGGAGGCACCTTTGGTGGGAACGGGTATCGAAGGGGTGGTGGCCCGGGATTCCGGTGTGGCCATTGTCTGCCAGCGGGATGGTGTGGTGGTGGACGTGGATGCCTCCCGCATCGTGATTGAGCATAAACTGGAAGAGCACGAGTCTCTGGACAAGCAGGTGACCATTTATAATCTTTCCAAGTTCACCCGTTCGAATCAGAATACCTGCTTCAACCACAGACCCATTGTCCAGATGGGGCAGTTTGTGGTGAAGGGCCAGGTTCTGGCCGATGGACCTTCCACGGAACAGGGCGAGCTGGCTCTGGGTAAGAATGTGACCGTGGCCTTCATGCCCTGGGGGGGGTATAACTTTGAGGACTCCATCCTGCTCAGTGAGCGTTTGGTGCAAGACGGTGTTTTCACTTCCATTCACATCGAAGAATTTGAAGTGGTGGCGCGGGATACCAAGCTGGGCAAGGAGGAGATCACAAGGGATATTCCCAACGTGGGTGAAGAAGCCCTGAAGGATCTGGATGAATCCGGCATTATCCGGCTGGGCGCTGAAGTGGCGCCTGGGGATATCCTTGTGGGTAAGATCACGCCCAAGGGTGAGACCCAGCTTTCCCCTGAAGAAAAACTGCTCCGCGCCATATTTGGTGAAAAGGCCGGGGATGTGAAGGATACTTCCCTGCGTGTACCGCCGGGGGTTGAGGGAGTTGTCATTGACGCCAAGGTCTTCTCCCGCAGAGGCGTTGACAAGGACGAACGGACCCGCAGTATCGAAGATGCGGAAATCCGCCAGTATGAAAAGGACAGGGATGACCGCATCTCCATCATTGAAAAGGCGGCCCTGGAGCGTATCCGATCCCTGCTGCTGGGCCAGGTGGTCCAGAGTGATCTGCGCAAGGCGAAGAAAACCCTTCTGACTGCAGGCACGGTGCTGGATATGGCCTGTCTCGAAGATCTTTCCGTGGCTCAGCTTGAAGGCCTTGTGGTGGAAGACGCGGCTGTCACTGAGCGTGTACACGGCGTCATAGATCTTTGGAGAAATGAAATTGATAATTCCCGCCAGGTGTTTGAAGAACAGGTCAACCGCTATGAAAAGGGAGACGATCTTCCGCCGGGTGTGATCAAAATGATCAAGATTTATGTGGCCATGAAGCGTATCCTTTCCGTAGGGGATAAGATGGCCGGTCGTCATGGAAACAAGGGGGTTGTTTCCCGGATTCTTCCGGTGGAGGACCTCCCTTATTTTGAAGACGGCACGTACGTGGATATGGTGCTTAACCCTCTGGGGGTGCCCTCCCGTATGAACGTGGGGCAGATTCTGGAAATTCATCTGGGTCGGGCAGCGCGCTGCCTGGGCTATCAGGTGGATGAGATGCTTCGGAAAAAGGACGCGGAGATGCTTCGGGAGAAGATGACGCGGATTTTCAAAGGGCAGCCGGAAATGGAAGGCCGTCTGGAAGGTTCGGATGACAGTGCTGTTCTGGCCCTGGCCAGCCGCTATAGGCGGGGGGTTCACATGGCAACGCCCGTTTTTGATGGGGCCCAGGAGACAGAGATCAAGGCGCTGCTGGAGGAGGCCGGGGTGAATGTTTCCGGCCAGGCCACTCTCTATGATGGACGTACCGGAGAAGCCTTTGACGGTCCCATCACCGTGGGTACCATGTACATGCTCAAACTGCATCACCTGGTGGATGATAAGCTGCACGCGCGTTCCATCGGGCCCTACTCCCTTGTGACCCAGCAGCCCCTGGGCGGTAAGGCTCAGTTTGGTGGTCAGCGTCTTGGCGAGATGGAAGTCTGGGCCATGGAAGCTTACGGCGCAGCCCATGCCTTGCAGGAGTTCATCACGGTCAAGTCCGATGACATGGCGGGCCGTACACGCATGTATGAGAAAATTGTCAAGGGACAGAACGTCCTGGAGCCTGGGCTGCCGGAGTCTTTCCGGGTACTGATCAAAGAGCTGCAGGCCCTTGGGCTTGATGTCAACCTGATTGAAGGCGAATAAGGAGGAGGGCCTCTTGGAAACTCTGTACGATTTTTTTGCCAAGCCGACGGATCCGAGAAAATACTCGGGTGTTCAGATTTCCCTCGCTTCTCCCCAAACCATCCGGGACTGGTCTTTTGGTGAAATTACCAAGCCCGAGACCATTAATTACCGGACCTTCAAACCGGAGCGGGATGGTCTGTTCTGTGCCAAGATCTTTGGCCCCACCAAGGATTATGAGTGCAATTGCGGCAAATACAAGCGCATGAAGCACAGGGGCGTGGTATGTGAAAAATGTGGTGTGGAAGTGATCCAGTCCAAGGTTCGCAGGGACCGCATGGCCCATATTGAGCTGGCCTGCCCTGTGGCTCATATCTGGTTTCTGAAGAGCCTGCCGAGCAAGATCGGGAACCTTCTCGACATTACCCTCAAGAATCTGGAAAAGGTTCTTTATTTTGATTCCTATGTGGTGATTGATCCCAAGGATACGGGACTTGCACGGCTTCAGCTCCTTTCCGATGAAAAATACTACGAAGCACAGGATCTCTACGGTTCGAATGCCTTTGAAGCAGGCATCGGCGCGGAGGCGATTCAACGTCTGCTGGAGACCCTGGATCTAGAAGCCGTCTTTCATCAGCTTCGTGAGGAGATTGCCGCAACCACCTCGGTTGCCAAACGGCAGAAGCTTTCCAAACGCCTGCGCATTGTGGATGCCTTCCGGAACTCTGGTGTCAGTCCGGTATGGATGATCCTTGAAACCGTTCCGGTGCTGCCTCCGGATCTGAGACCCCTTGTCCCCCTGGAGGGCGGGCGTTTTGCCACCTCGGATCTGAATGATCTTTACCGCAGGGTGATCAACCGTAACAACCGCTTGAAGCGGTTGATGGATCTGAAGGCTCCGGACATCATTGTGCGGAACGAAAAGCGTATGCTCCAGGAGGCGGTGGATGTGCTTTTCGATAACGGTCGCCATGGCCGGGTGGTCACGGGTACCAATAAAAGGCCCTTGAAATCCCTTTCCGATACCCTGAAGGGTAAGCAGGGGCGTTTTCGCCAGAACCTTCTGGGCAAGCGGGTGGACTACTCGGGCCGTACGGTTATCGTGGTGGGTCCCAATCTGCGACTGCACCAATGCGGTCTGCCCAAAAAAATGGCTTTAGAACTGTTCAAGCCCTTCATCTATCATCATCTGGAGCAAAAGGGCCTGGTGTCCACGGTGAAAAGCGCCAAGAAGATGGTGGAGCGGGAAACGCCGGAAGTCTGGGATACCCTGGATGAGGTGGTTAAGGAATACCCGGTGATGCTGAACCGTGCGCCGACCCTCCATCGATTGGGTATGCAGGCCTTTGAGCCCGTACTCATTGAAGGCAAAGCCATCCGGCTGCATCCTTTGGTTTGTACGGCGTTCAACGCCGACTTTGACGGCGACCAGATGGCCGTGCATCTGCCGCTTTCCGTGGAAGCCCACATCGAAGCGCGCGTGCTCATGCTGGCCAGTAACAATATCCTGAGTCCGGCCAACGGAGCCCCCATTATCATTCCCACCCAGGACATTGTTCTTGGCCTTTACTACATGACCCAGAAGATTGCAGGGGTGAAGGGCGAAGGTACGCATTTCTCCAATGTCACCGAGGTGCGTCAGGCCTATGATGCGGGCGCTGTGGCCATGCATGCGGGCATTGTGGTGCGCCTGAAGGATGGCAAGCGGGTGGAGACCACGGTGGGCAGGGTGCTGCTCTGGGAAATTATCCCGGACGCCATGGTTTCAAGCTTCAATCATATCATGGTCACCAGTCCGGAAGATCGGGATGCTGTGAGTGCAGCCCTTGCGGAAGGCGTCCGTTTTACAGAGGCGGCGCAGCGTTACTCCAAAAGCAGTGATGTACACCACAATGCCTACATCGGCTTTTTGGATCCGGATGAGTTCACAAGGCTCTTTGGCATGAGAGGAGAAAGTGTTCATGCGCTTTTTGCCATGGAACCCGGCAGTTGCAGCGATCCCATGGAGGAGGGGGGACGTTATCATTTCTTTGAAGTGGTGGAGCGTCAGATGGAAATTCCCTTTTCTGTGGTGAATAAGGTCATGGACAAAGGCAGCATCCGTGGCCTGGTGGACTACGCCTATCGGAACCTTGGCCCCAAGGGAACGGTTATTCTCGCGGATCGACTGAAGGATCTGGGCTACGGGATTTCTACCAAAGGCGGTCTCTCCATCGGTATTGATGACATGATTATCCCGGATAACAAGTGGGAGATCCTCAATGACGCTGAAGAAAAAGTCACAGAAATTAATCGGCAGTATACCGAAGGTCTGATCACCCAGGGTGAAAAATACAACAAAATCGTGGATATCTGGGCCAAGGCCACGGATGATATTGCCAATGCCATGATGGAGGGGATGAAACGGCCGAGAAGGCAGGAGAATGCGGAAAAGGGCATGGCGGACCGCATGAACGCCATTTTCATGATGGCGGATTCCGGTGCCAGAGGCTCGAAGGACCAGATGCGGCAGCTGGCGGGGATGCGTGGTCTTATGGCCAAACCTTCCGGGGAGATCATTGAAACCCCCATTACCGCGAACTTCCGGGAAGGTCTCACCGTACTCCAGTATTTCATTTCCACCCATGGTGCCCGCAAAGGTCTTGCGGATACGGCCCTGAAAACTGCCAACTCCGGTTACCTCACCCGTCGGCTTGCGGACGTGGCCCAGGACTGCGCCATCACGGAAATTGATTGCGGTTCGGTCCATGGGATCGAGGTGCAGGCTCTCACCGAAGGAGGGGAGGTCATTCAGCGTTTGGGGGAACGTGTTCTGGGGCGTGTGACCCTGGAAGATGTGCTGGATCCCTTCACAGACGAAACCATCGTCCCCGCCAACGTGGAGATTGATGAAAAGGTTCTTGAATCCATAGAAAATGCAGGCATCAATGCTATCAAAATCCGTTCCGTACTGACCTGCCGTTCTGACAGAGGCGTCTGCGCACGGTGTTATGGGCGGGATCTCGCCTATGGACTTCCCGTGGAAGTGGGCCAGGCGGTGGGTATCATTGCTGCCCAGAGTATCGGAGAGCCGGGAACCCAGCTCACCATGCGTACCTTCCACATCGGGGGTACGGCGTCCCGCCGGGTGGAGCAGGCGGACCTTAAGGCGCGTATGGAGGGGACCGTTCGTTTTGACGGCATTCATGTGGTGGCCAATGCGGAAGGTAACCGGGTGGTTATGAACCGTCGAGGCGGTGAGTTCGCCATTGTGGGTGACACGGGACGTGAGCTGGAGCGGCACCGGGTCATTTACGGTGCCACGGTGAAGGTGGAGGACGGCGAAAGGGTAAAACCCGGTGATCTGCTGGCGGCCTGGGACCCTTTCACCACGCCCATCATCACGGAAGTGGCCGGTGTGGTCAAATATGCCGACATCTATTCCGGCAAGACCATGCAGGAACAGGTGGACCCGGTAACGGGCAAGGCCAGCCGAACCATCATGGAGTCCAAGCTGGCGGATATCCGTCCCCGAATCTCCATCCGGGATGAAACGGGAAAGACCGCCGTGCTTCCCACAGGGTCCGGTATGGCGCGGTACTTTTTGCCCGTTGGTGCGGTTTTGATGGTGGAGGAGGGGGATGAGGTCCGGGCCGGGGATATCTTGGCCAAATTGCCCCGTGCCACCACCAAAACCAAGGACATCACCGGCGGTCTTCCCAGAGTAGCGGAGCTTTTTGAAGTCAGAAAACCCAAGGAAACCGCCGTTCTCAGTGAGATTGACGGGTATGTGACCATCTCCAAGGGGACCAAGGGGAAGCAGAAGGTTACCATCAAGCCCGTGGATGTGGGGGAAAAGCGGGAATACCTGATCCCGAGAGGCAAGCATCTTAACGTGTACGATGGCGACTATGTGCGCGCGGGTGAACAGCTCTGCGGCGGTTCAGTGAATCCCCAGGATATTCTGAACATCAAGGGTGAAATTGCTCTGGCGGCCTATCTGGTGGACGAGGTTCAGGAGGTATACCGTCTTCAGGGGGTACGTATCCATGACAAACACATTGAGGTGATTGTGCGTCAGATGATGCGCATGGTGAAGATCATGGAGGTGGGAGACACGGATTTTATTCTGGAAGAGAATGTGGACCGTCAGGTTTTTGAGAAGGTGAACCGGGATGTGGCGGCCAAGGGCGGGCAACCGGCCCAGGGTGAGCCCCTGATTCTGGGGATCACCAAGGCGTCACTCTCCACGGAAAGTTTCATTTCCGCAGCTTCCTTCCAGGAAACTACCAAGGTACTCACCGAAGCAGCCATTCGGGCGAAGTCGGATGGGTTGCGGGGATTGAAGGAAAACGTCATTATGGGACGCCTGATTCCTGCAGGTACGGGGATTGATGCCTACAGGAATCTGGAGATTTCCATGGTGGAAGACATCGTGGCCACCATGGAAGAAGAATAGAAGGTTGACAAGTTTGATATGTCTGTATAAAAATAAACATTTTGTCGTAATGGTGTTTGGTCCATTGGAAAGGAGAGAAGAAAAATATGCCAACCATTAACCAGCTCGTTCGGAAGGGACGCCAGCGTATGGTCGCAAAGGTCAGTACGCCGGCGCTGAAGGGCGGGCCGCAGAAGCGGGGGGTTTGTACCCGCGTCTACACCACAACACCGAAGAAGCCGAACTCGGCGCTTCGAAAAGTGGCGAGGGTCCGGTTGACCACAGGAGTCGAGGTGACAGCTTATATTCCGGGTGTGGGTCACAATCTTCAGGAACACTCCGTTGTGCTTGTGGCAGGCGGCCGTGTAAAAGACCTTCCGGGTGTGCGCTATTCCATCGTTCGTGGGGCACTGGACACCCTGGGTGTTGCGGATCGGAAGAAGAGCCGGTCCCTGTACGGTGCAAAGAAACCCAAGTAACGAAAAAAGAGAGAGTATAGGGAATGCCCAGAAGAAGAGAAGTTCCGGAGCGGAAAATCATTCCGGACGCAAAGTATGGCAGCGTCCTCATGAATCAGTTCATCAACAAGCTGATGCGGGATGGTAAGAAAAGCACGGCTGAGTCCATCCTGTATGATGCGTTTGACATTGTGGCCGAAAAAACCGGAGAGGCCCCTCTTGAGATCTTTGAAAAGGCTCTTGAGAATGTCAAACCCATGCTGGAAGTTAAATCCCGTCGCGTCGGGGGAGCTTCCTATCAGGTGCCGACGGATATCCGGCCGAAGCGACGTACGGCTCTGGCCATCCGCTGGCTGATTACCTATTCCCGCGCGCGGAGTGAAAAGTCCATGGCAGCACGCCTTGCGGCTGAATTCCTTGATGCGGCGAACAAACGCGGGGCTGCGGTGAAAAAGCGTGAAGATACGCACCGCATGGCCGAAGCGAACAAGGCCTTTGCCCATTACCGGTGGTAGCCGGACTCTTGAGCGGAAAAGCCGGGATCTCCTGAGGGGATGACATGACAGACCGGCGCGAAGGATAAGAGATCGATCCGCGGGCAGCGGCCGAGAAGAGACCCAGATCTGTATACGGGAAATGAGTGTATGGGGTTCTCGCAATAAAGGCCGGCATCAGGCAAACAGAGAAACCAATGGAAAATTAGATACTATGATGAACGCAAAAATCAGAATCAGGCTGCGGGCCTACGACCACAAGCTGCTGGATCAGTCTGCGCTGGATATCGTGGACACCGCCAAGAAGACCGGCGCCAAGATCGTCGGCCCGATTCCGCTTCCGACGAGCATAAATAAGTTCTGTGTTCTCCGGTCTCCCCATGTCAACAAGAAGTCCAGGGAGCAGTTCGAAGTCCGGACGCACAAGCGCATGCTTGACATTCTGGAGCCGACACAGCAGACGGTCGATGCTTTGATGAAGTTGGACCTGTCTCCCGGCGTGGACGTGGAGATCAAACTGTAAGAGGAAGCTTGGATCATGTGCAAAGGACTGATCGCAAAAAAGCTGGGGATGACCCGAGTGTTCAACCCGGATGGGAACCTCGTTCCCGTTACCGTCGTCCAGGCCGGTCCCTGTGTGGTTACCCAGATCAAGACAGTGGAAACGGACGGGTATAATGCGCTGCAGGTCGCTTTTGGGGCCAAAAAAGAGCAGCGTGTCAACAAGCCCATGAAAGGGCACTTTGCCAAGGCGGGAGAGCAGTGTTTTTCCGTTGTGAAGGAGTTTTCCGTAGAGGATCCTTCACAGTTTGCCCTTGGCCAGGAGATTACCGTAGATCTGTTTAAGGTCGGCGACCTTGTGGATGTGGTAGGTACTTCCAAAGGCAAGGGTTTTGCCGGCACCATCAAACGTCATCGTTTCAGCCGTGGCCCTGCTGGGCATGGTTCCCACAATGTCCGCGAACCAGGTTCCATCGGATGTTCGGCATGGCCTTCCCGGGTAACCAAAGGGAAGCGGATGCCGGGACATATGGGCGTGGATCAGAAAACGGTTAAAAACCTTCAGATAGTCGATATCCGCCCCGAGGAAAATCTCCTCCTGATCAAGGGCGCAGTCCCCGGTCATAAAGCGGGAATCCTCGAGATCAAGAAGCGGAAATTTCAAAAATAGCTTCCATCCGGCGCGTCGGGACTGCGGCGTTTGGATATGATGAGGAAACAGCATGGCTGTCGTTGATGTTCGAAATATAAAAGGCGAGAAGGTTTCGGAAATGGAACTTTCGGATGACGTCTTTAATGTGGAAGTGAAGTCCGCGGTGCTGCATGATGTAGTGAAGATGCAGCTTGCCAAGAGGCGGGCAGGGACTGCGTGTGTCAAGAACCGGTCCGATGTCAAGGGATCTACCCGGAAGCTGTTCAGGCAGAAGGGGACCGGCCGTGCGCGGCGTGGGGATATCAAGTCTCCGCTTCTTCGTGGCGGTGGGGTTGTTTTTGGTCCCCATCCCAGATCCTATGCATATGACCTTCCCAAGAAGGTACGGCAACTGGCGTTGAAGATGGCCTTGAGCAGCAAGCTGAAGAATAACACTCTCACGATTCTGGATGACATCACGCTGGACGGAATCAAAACGAAGAATTTCGTTGCCGTGATGGAAGCTCTGGAAGCCCGTAAGGCGCTTATCGTGATCAGTGAGGAAAATCGGAATCTTGTGCTGTCCGCCCGGAATGTTCCCGGTGTGAAGGTGCTTAAGGCCGAAGGACTCAATGTCTACGATATTCTTCGCTATGATGATCTCTTGCTTGTACCGTCTTCGGTGCGGAGTATCGAAGGGAGGTTTGCATCATGAATTTCCATGACATTCTCATTCGTCCCCTGAACACGGAAAAATCCAACATCCTTCTCGAAGATGCCGGCAAGGTCAGCTTCGAGGTGGCTCCCAAGGCAAACCGTATTGAAATTAAAAAAGCCATCGAGACGGTTTTTAACGTAAAGGTTCTGTCCGTGAACACCCTGAATGTGAAGGGTAAGGTCAAGCAACGGGGCAGAATCGTAGGCAAACGGAAAGATTGGAAAAAAGCGATTGCCACGTTAATGCCTGGGGAGAAAATCGAATTTTTTGACGGCGTATAAGCAGAGGGCATCCAATGGCAATTAAGAAAGTAAAGCCTACATCGGCGGGTCGCAGAGGCCAGGAATACTCTGCGTTTGACGAGATTACAAAAACCACGCCTGAAAAAAGTCTGCTGTGTACCCTCAAGAAGACAGGCGGCCGGAACGTCCATGGACGGGTAACCTGCCGACATAAGGGGGGGGGGCACAGACGGCATTATCGTATTGTGGACTTCAAGCGGGACAAGGAGAATATTCCGGCCAAGGTTGCGGCCATTGAGTATGACCCTAATCGTTCCGCGCGTATTGCACTGTTGAATTATGCGGATGGGGAAAAGCGCTACATCCTGGCGCCCCTGCATCTGAAAGTGGGGGATACGGTGCAGGCCGGTGAGACTGCGGATATCCGTCCGGGGAATACCCTGCCTCTGGCCAATATCCCCTTGGGTACCCAGATCCATAATATTGAGCTGAAGATCGGAAAAGGCGGCCAGATTGTCCGCTCTGCCGGAACCTCTGCTCAGCTTATGGCCAAAGAAGATGGGTACGCCCTGGTCAAGCTGCCTTCGGGTGAAGTACGCATGGTTCTGCTCCGATGCAAGGCTACCATTGGTGAGCTTGGCAACAAGGAGCATGCCAACCTTGCTTTGGGTAAGGCAGGCCGGACCCGTTGGCTGGGGGTAAGACCCAGTGTGCGTGGTGTCGCCATGAACCCTGTGGACCATCCCATGGGTGGTGGTGAAGGTCGCTCTTCCGGTGGACGTCATCCCTGTACTCCCTGGGGTAAGCCCACCAAAGGCTACAGAACCCGGAAAAACAAGGCCACCGACAAGTACATTGTACGACGGCGCTCCAAATAACCGTCCAACACCGGAATAAAAGCCGGTGCATAGGGAGATTTTTTTCATGCCTCGGTCGCTGAAAAAAGGTCCATTTGTGGACCAGAGTCTTTTTAAGAAAGTCGTGATTGCGCAGGAAGCGAGAAGTAATAAGGTGATCAAGACCTGGTCGCGGCGTTCCACCATCCTGCCGGAAATGGTCGGCTTGACTATGGCTGTCCACAACGGCAAGAAGTTCATTCCGGTTTTTATTTCGGAGAATATGGTGGGCCATAAACTGGGTGAATTTTCACCCACGCGGACCTACTATGGTCATGCTGCAGATAAGAAATCCAAACTGAAGAAGTAAAGGATGGCGGAGATGGAGGTTAAAGCAGTTACCCGATATGCGCGCATCTCTCCCCAGAAAGTACGCATGATCATCGATGCCGTAAAAGGGAAGCCGGTGGATGCGGGGATGAATGTGCTGCGCTTTATGCCGCAGAAGGCTGCCGGAATTTTGGGAAAAACGCTGAAGTCTGCCGTAGCGAATGCGGACCAGCAGGAAATCGACGTTGACTCCCTTTATGTGAAAAATGTCTATGTAGACCAGGGACCATCCCTTAAAAGATTCCGTCCCCGTGCCCGTGGAAGAGGTTCCCGGATTCTGAAACGGACCAGCCACATCACGGTCATTGTCGCCGAAAAGACGGCCTAGGAAGGAGGAAGCAGGTTGGGTCAGAAAGTAAATCCGACTGGACTGCGATTGGGAGTTATCAGAACCTGGGAATCCCGCTGGTATGCCAAGAAAAACTATGCGGACTTCATTTATGAAGATTTTAAGATTCGTCAGTTTCTGAAAAAACGCCTGGGACATGCGGGCGTATCGAAAATTGAGATTGAGCGCTCCAATAAGCGCGTACGCCTGCGCATTTTTACAGCCCGTCCCGGGATTGTCATCGGGAAAAAAGGGGCTGAAATTGCTCAGCTGAAAAAAGACCTGGGTAAGGTTGTGTCCCAGGAAGTGATGATTGATATTCAGGAAGTGCGCAAGCCCGAGCTGGATGCACAGTTGGTGGCAGAAAGTGTGGCACAGCAGCTGGAACGCCGCGTTGCTTTCCGTCGCGCCATGAAAAGAGGCGTTTCTTCGGCCATGCGCTTCGGTGCAGAAGGTGTGAAGATTATCTGTGCCGGTCGTCTGGGCGGTGCGGAGATGGCCCGTACCGAATGGTACAAAGAAGGCCGGATTCCCCTGCACACGCTCCGGGCGGACATTGATTACGGTTTCGCCGAAGCCAGCACCACCTATGGACAGATTGGTGTGAAGGTTTTCATCTTCAAAGGCGAAGTGCTGAACAAGGACAAAGTTCAGGCGGCTGCCGCCCGGTAGGTCGCTTCAGGAGTTTTGAGACATGCTGAGTCCCAAGAGATTCAAGTTCCGGAAACAGCAGCGCGGCAGAATGAAGGGTACGGCCCAGCGGGGGGCGACCCTGACCTTTGGTGAGTTTGGTTTGCAGGCTCTGGAATGCGGATACATCAACTCCCGCCAGATTGAATCCGCACGTATCGCCATGACCCGTCACGTACGCCGTGGTGGGAAAATGTGGATTCGTATTTTTCCGGATAAGCCCATCACCAAAAAACCCGCTGAAGTGCGTATGGGTAAAGGTAAGGGACCCCACGACAGCTGGGTCGCTGTGATCAAGCCCGGACGGATTCTTTATGAAATGGAAGGGGTATCCCGGGAGAAGGCCATGGAGGCCTTGCGCCTGGCTTCTTACAAACTTCCGGTAAAAACCCGGTTCGTAGAAAGAGGCGATTGGCAATGAAAGTAAGTGAATTGAGATCGCTTGGCATGAAAGAGCTTGAAGCCAAAGTGAAGGATTTCAAGCAGGAACATTTGAACCTGCGTTTCCGACATGCAACGGCGCAGCTCGATAACACGGCTTCCCTGAAAAATGTAAAAAAGGGAATCGCGCGTGTCATGACAGTGATCCAGGAACGGAAATCCAAGGGGCAGGATCAGTAATGAACGAACGCGGAATGAAAAGGCAGCAGCTTGGAACCGTGGTATCGGACAAAATGGATAAAACCGTTGTTGTTCTGGTGGAGCGTGTAATCAAGCATAAGCTGTATAAAAAGTATGTGAAGATGCACAAGAAATATAAGGCCCATGACGAGGAAAACGCCTGCAAGATCGGGGACCGTGTGCTGATCACGGAAAGCCGGCCCCTGAGCAAGACCAAGCACTGGCGTGTCAGCAAAATTGTTGAAAAAACGGCTTGATATAAGGAAAGATCGCCATGATTCAGGCTGAAAGCAGACTTACGGTGGCAGACAATTCCGGGGCCAAGGAAGTTTATTGCATCAAGGTTCTCGGAGGGTCCAAACGACGCTATGCCGGCGTCGGTGACGTAATTGTGGTGTCTGTCAAGGAAGCGATCCCCAATTCCAAGGTGAAAAAAGGGGATGTCCAGAAGGCAGTGATTGTGAGAACCTCCAAGGAAATTGCGCGTCCGGATGGTTCTAAAATCCGCTTTGACGACAATTCCGCTGTCTTGATCAACAACAACAGAGAACCCATCGGCACCCGTATCTTCGGACCTGTTGCGCGTGAGCTGCGCGCAAAGCGTTTTATGAAGATTGTCTCCCTGGCGCCCGAGGTCCTCTAACCGGCAGGCCGCAAGGAGAAGCGAGTTCGTGATGACGGTAAAAACAAATATTAAAAAAGACGACAAGGTCAAGGTTATTGCCGGTAAAGATGATGGTAAGATCGGCAAGGTCCTCAAGGTGATCCGCAAGGAAAACCGGGTGATCGTTGAGAACATCAATAAGGTGAAACGCCATGTAAAACCGGACATGAAAAACCGGCAGGGCGGGATCATCGAAAAGGAAGCGCCGATTCACCTGTCCAATGTCATGCTGATGTGCAACCACTGCATGAAGCCTTCCCGTGTCCGGATGCAGGAACTGGAAAATGGTAAGAAGGTTCGTGTATGCAGAAAGTGCAATGAAAACATTGATGCATGAGACGGGGCGGATGATTCAGGATCGTGCCGGAGGATGGAATGGCGTACTTAAGGGATAAATATCAGCAAGAGGTTGTGCCTCAACTGAAGGAAGCTTTCCAGTACAAGAACCCCATGCAGGTTCCTCGTATTGAGAAGGTTGTATTGAATATGGGGCTGGGTGAAGCGATCAATAACAGCAAGATTCTGGACTCTGCCGCTGTGGAGCTGGGGCGTATTGCTGGTCAGAAACCTGTGATCACCCGGGCAAAAAAGTCCATTGCCGCTTTCAAGCTCCGCGCAGGCGTGCCCATCGGCTGCACCGTGACCCTCCGCCAGGATCGGATGTATGACTTCCTGGCCCGGTTGCTCAATGTGGCCCTGCCCCGCGTGCGGGACTTCAAAGGCGTTTCAGGTAAAGCCTTTGACGGCAACGGCAATTATACCCTTGGCATCCGGGAACAGATCATTTTCCCTGAGATCGATTATGATAAGATCGACAAGGTCAAGGGGCTGAATGTGTGCATTGTGACGTCCGCCAAGAGCGATGCGGAAGCCAAGGAACTGCTCCGGCTCATGGGGATGCCCTTCCGGAACTGATCAAGAGCTTTCCGGCGGGTCAAATTAGGAGGAAAAAGTGGCCAAAAAATCTTTGATGGCGAAGGCAAAACGTAAGCCCAAGTTCCAGGTGCGTGCATATAACCGCTGCCCTGTTTGTGGTCGCCCCAGAGCCTTTTTACGAAAGTTCGGTTTGTGCCGTATCTGTTTTCGGAAGATGGCATCCGAAGGTTTGTTGCCCGGGGTAACCAAATCGAGCTGGTAGAAAACAGCTGGTAATGGAACGGAATCAAGGGACGATAACGGAGAATACAAATGGCAGCAATCATAGATCCCATCGCGGATATGCTGACCCGCATCCGAAATGGCGGGAAGGCGAAGTTCGCCAGTGTGGACATGCCCAGTTCCAAAATCAAGCTGGAGCTCGCAAGGGTTCTGAAGGAACAGGGTTATATCAAGAATTATAAAAGTGTAGATGATGGCAAGCAGGGCGTTCTTCGGGTGTATCTGAAATACACAGATGGCCAGAAGCATGTGATTTACGGCATTGACCGCGTGAGCAAGCCCAGTTGTCGGACTTATGCCAAGGCCGGTGAGATCAAGCCCGTTCTCAATGGACTTGGTATAGCGATTCTTTCCACCTCAAGGGGAATTCTCACCGACAAGCAGGCCAGAACCGAGAATGTGGGCGGCGAAGTGCTCTGCAACGTCTGGTAGGAACCGAGGAGAGATCATGTCACGTATTGGAAAGAAACCGATCCAGCTTCCGGCCAAGGCCAAGGTAAGTTACGCAAACCGTGTACTCACCGTTGAAGGCAGCCTGGGTAAATTACAGCGTGAAATTCATCCTGACGTAGATCTGGAGATCCAGGACCAGGTCATCCACGTCAAAGCCCTGTCAGACGAACGCAAGGGGATTGCCTTTCAGGGCATGACCCGTGCTCTGGTGGCCAACATGGTCACGGGCGTGAGTCAGGGGTTCAAGAAAGTCCTTCAGATCAATGGCATTGGTTATCGTGCCGAACTTAAGGACAATGTTCTTTCCCTCCATGTGGGCTATTCCAATCCTGTGGGGTATCCTGTACCGGAAGGTATTTCCCTTTCCGTGGAAAAGAACAATGATATTACGGTATCCGGTATTGATAAGCAGAAGGTCGGACAGGTAGCTGCGGAAATCCGGGCTGTGCGTCCGCCGGAACCTTATAAAGGCAAGGGCATCAAGTATGCGGATGAGCATATCATGCGCAAGGCTGGCAAGTCCGCCAAGTAAAAGACGGATCGGGCCCAGGCCCAAGGGGCCATAGTGGGACGTTTCGAAACCAAAGAGGATTTAGGGAATGAGCAGCAATTCCAGAAAAACGACGCGGTTGAAAAGAAAAATCCGCATTCGTAAAAAGGTTCAGGGAACCGCCGATCGTCCGAGATTGTGTGTATTCAGGAGCTCCAGGCATATCTACGCCCAGGTCATTGATGATAGAGAAGGGCGTACCCTGTTTGCTGCTTCCAGCGTGGAAAAGGATCTTTTCGGATCTGAAGAGGCGGGAGCAAAGCAGGATCAGGCCAAGGTAATTGGGAAAAAGGTCGCGGAGCGTGCCATGGCCGGTGGTGTCACCAAGGTGGTATTTGACCGCAATGGTTTTATTTATCATGGCCGGGTAAAAGCGGTGGCCGATGGCGCCAGAGAAGCGGGCCTGGAATTTTAAGGTAAGGAGGCTGTGCCTTGTTTAAAAAAGACACGGGTGAAAAACAGTATATCGACAAGGTTGTTTATATCAACCGCGTCGCCAAGGTGGTCAAGGGCGGCCGTCGGTTCAGTTTCAGCGCCATTGTGGTTGTCGGTGATGGTGAAGGTAAGGTTGGCTGGGGGTTGGGAAAGGCTGGTGAAGTTCCCGAAGCCATCCGCAAAGGTGTGGAACAGGCCAAGAAAAATATGGTGAAAGTTCCCCTTACCTCCGAAGGTACCTTGCCCTTTGAGGTGCTGGGCAGATTCGGCGCAGGTCGTGTACTGCTCAAGCCTGCATCCAAGGGTACGGGGCTCATTGCCGGTGGTGCCGTGCGCGCCGTGCTTGAAGCTGTGGGCGTAAAGGACATTTTGACCAAGTGCCTTGGCTCCAACAACCCCCACAATATGGTGAAAGCCACCATTGAGGGGCTCAGCAGACTGGAAAATCCGGCTCAGGTCGCCAGACGGCGAGGGCTGCGGATTGAAGATCTGTAAGGGGGAATGTCGCAATGGGAACCAAGCTTAGTGTTCAGTTGGTAAAAAGTATGGTCGGAAAACCGGAAAAGCAGCGTAAGGTGCTGCGAGCCATGGGACTGACCAAGATGCATAAAACGGTGACCTTTGAGTCCAATCCGGCAACGCTGGGGATGATCAATAAGGTTTCCCATATGGTGAAGGTGGAGGAGGTGTAGGGCGATGAAACTTCATGAACTTTCTCCCGCAGAAGGCGCAACAAGTAAGCGCAAACGCAAGGGCCGCGGCGTGGCGTCCGGAAACGGAAAAACCGCAGGTCGTGGTTACAAGGGTCTGAAATCCAGATCCGGTGGCAGTGTGCGTCCCGGTTTTGAGGGGGGACAGATGCCCTTGCACCGCCGTCTTCCCAAGCGCGGATTCACCAGTATTTTTAAGACGGATTTTGCCATTGTAAATCTTGGGGATCTTGCGAGGTTTGAGGCAAACTCCCTTGTGGACGAAGCAACTCTGCTTGAGGCAGGTGTGGTTAAGCAGGTGAGGGATGGGGTAAAACTCCTTGCCAGAGGAGAGCTTAACGTACCTCTGACCGTGCAGGTATCCCGGATCAGCCAGGCAGCCAAGGCAAAGGTTGAGGCCGCCGGTGGCAAAGTCGAAGGATAAATGACCTATGATGGGTAATGGCTTTCAGAATATTTTCAGGGTTCCTGAATTGAAAAGACGGGTACTGTTCACCCTCATGATGCTGGTAGTCTATCGCATCGGGGTGCACGTGCCGACGCCCGGCATAGATCGGGAGGCTCTGGGGGCTTTATTTGCCCGAACCCAGGGAACTCTTTTTGCCATGTTCGATATGTTCTCCGGGGGGGCTCTGGAACAACTGTCGGTCTTTGCCCTCGGGATCATGCCCTACATCAGTGCATCCATTATCCTGCAGCTTCTCACTGTGGCGGTTCCCCATCTTGAACGTCTCAAAAAAGAGGGGGAACAGGGTCGTCGGAAGATCACCCAATATACCCGGTATGGGACCATTGTTCTCAGTGTGATTCAGGGGCTTGGTATCAGCATCGGTCTTGAGAATATGGTGGCGCCGGGTGGCGGTCCCGTTGTTCTGGAACCGGGATGGGCCTTTCGCCTGATGACGGTTATTACCCTGACTTCGGGCACGGCCTTCATCATGTGGCTGGGTGAGCAGATCACGGAAAGGGGGATCGGAAACGGAATCTCCCTGGTGATCTTTGCCGGTATTGTTGCAGGACTTCCTTCAGCAGTGGGCAACACCTTTCGTTTGATGAAGACGGGTGAGATGGGCGTTTTTCTGGTCCTTTTCCTCCTTGTGATGATGGTCGCTGTGGTGGGCTTCATCATTTTTGTGGAGCAGGGGCAACGGCGGATACCCGTACACTATGCCAAGCGGGTTGTCGGGAATAAGATGTATGGTGGTCAGACCTCCCACCTTCCTCTGAAGGTGAATACTTCAGGGGTCATCCCACCTATTTTTGCTTCATCCATCATTATGTTTCCGGCAACCATTGCAAGCTTCATTGATCTTCCCATGATGCGGGGAGTGATGGATGCCCTGCATCCCGGTGGGGTTCTGTATGAAGTGATCTTTGTTCTTTTCATCTTTTTCTTCTGTTTTTTTTATACAGCCATTGTGTTCAATCCCGTGGATGTGGCGGAGAACATGAGGAAAAACGGGGGCTATATCCCGGGCATTCGTCCTGGCAAGCGCACCTCGGACTATATTGATCGGGTTCTCACCCGGCTTACGCTGAGTGGTGCCACCTATATATCGGCGGTATGTGTTCTGCCTTCCATCCTGATTACCCAGTTTCATGTGCCCTTTTATTTCGGTGGTACGGCCTTGCTGATTGTTGTGGCGGTTTCCCTGGACACGGTTGCCCAGATGGAGTCTCACATGATCACTCGAAATTATGAGGGGTTTTTGAACCGGAAAGCAGGTCGGATCCGGGGGCGCCGCGGATAACCAGAATCGTCCCGATCCCCAGGAGCTGGGGATCGGGAAATAAGTATGGACTCGGGAAGCGTGCGGTGCTATATTTTCGGGTCTTTGCGTGATGCGGGTATTCCCTTGCTGGGTGCCCAGGAGGATGAATGGCCAAGGAAGATGCAATCAAGGTGCAGGGCGAAGTGGTGGAAACCTTGCCGAATGCGATGTTTCGCGTGCGCCTGGAAAATGGGCATGAGATTTTGGCACACATCTCCGGAAAGATGCGTATGCATTTTATCAAGATTTTACCCGGAGATAAGGTGACGGTTGAGTTGTCCCCATATGATTTGACGCGGGGGCGGATCACCTACCGCTCCAAGTAGGACGCGGTTTAAGAAATGAGGAGCATTCCATGAAAGTCAGGGCTTCGGTGAAGAAGATTTGCACCAAGTGCAAAGTCGTGAAGCGCAAGGGTGTAGTGCGTGTGATTTGTGAAAACAAGCGGCATAAACAGCGGCAGGGGTAAAGGGGGATACTTTGGCTCGAATTGCAGGTGTGGATCTTCCCAGAAAGAAGCGTGTCGACATCGCTTTGACCTATATTTATGGTATCGGCAGAACCAGTGCATCTAAAATCGTAGGCAGCCTGGGTCTTGATGGGGCAACCAAAGTCGATGCTCTGACGGATGATGAAATTAACGGCATCCGCAAAGTGATTGACGGGGAGTTCAAGGTGGAAGGGGAACTTCGCTCGGAAGTTTCCATGAACGTCAAGCGGCTGATGGATTTGGGATGCTACAGGGGCCTGCGTCATCGCAGGGGAATGCCTGTCAATGGACAGCGGACCCGGACCAACGCCCGGACGCGGAAAGGCCCCAGAAGAGCGGCCATCAAGAAGAAAAAGTAAGCAGGAGACAGGATAAATTATGGCCAAAGCACGTTCTGCTAAAAAAACCAAAAAGGTCAAAAAGAATATATCAACGGGTGTTGTGCATATCCAGTCAACGTTCAACAACACCATTGTTACCATTTCCGACCCCGCAGGAGGTGTCGTTTCCTGGTCGTCTTCGGGAGCCATGGGTTTCAAGGGTTCCAGGAAGAGTACGCCCTTTGCCGCCCAGATGGCTGCAGAGGACGCAGCCAAGAAGGCCCAGGAGCATGGCATGCGGAATGTTGAAATCTATGTCAAGGGACCAGGTGCAGGCCGTGAATCTGCCCTCCGGGCAATTCAGGGAACAGGTTTTACGGTGACCATGATCAAAGATGTCACCCCTGTCCCCCACAACGGCTGCCGCCCTCCCAAACGCCGCCGGGTATAGAACGAAGATCTGACCCGACCCTGAGGCGGGCATCGGTAATCCATAGTAGCGTAGTACTGAGTGTTTGAAGGAGGATACCTTGTCCAGATATCGCGGTTCCGTCTGCCGGATGTGCAGACGTGAAAACATGAAATTGTTCCTTAAGGGTGATCGCTGCTTTTCGGACAAATGCAGCTTTGACCGCAGACCCTATGCGCCTGGTCAGCATGGCCAGCGTCGGGGAAAAGTTTCCGACTATGGCATACAGCTCCGGGAGAAGCAGAAGGTAAAGCGCCTTTATGGTCTTTCGGAAAAGCAGTTCCGCCTCACCTTTGGCAAGGCGGAGCAGAAAAAAGGGATCACGGGCACCAATCTTCTCGCTCACCTGGAATCCCGTTTGGATAACGTGGTGTACCGTATGGGGTTTGTGAACTCCAGGATCCAGGGACGTCATTTTGTTCGGCATAACCATTTTCTGGTGAATGGAATCCGTGTGAACATTCCTTCCTATGTTGTAAAGGCGGGGGATGTAATCGAAATCCGTGAAAAAAGCCGTAAGGTTCAGGCCGTAAATGAGGCCATGGATGCGGTGGTACGCCGGGGTGTTCCCCAGTGGCTGGAGCTGGATAAGGATGGATTTAAGGGCACGGTGAAGTCTTTGCCGATGCGTGAGGATATCACCCTGCCGATTCAGGAGCAGCTCATTGTTGAATTGTACTCCAAGTAGGCCCCGTCATCCTCGGTCTTATGACCGGGCGGGTACGGCTGCCGTTTCCCGAACCGGATCGGGTATCCTCTGAACCGATTGGAGATAAGGCCATATGTCATCGAACGAACTTATGTATGTCAACTGGAGGGACATGATCAGGCCCGACAAGATCCAGGTGGAAACTACGGAAGAATACGGCAAGTTCGTATTCGAACCCCTGGAACGCGGTTTCGGGACGACCATCGGTAATGCCCTGCGGCGGACCATCCTTTCCTCCCTCCATGGTGCAGCAATCGTTTCCGTTAAGTTCGAAGATGTGATGCATGAGTTCACAACCATCCCCCACGTTCTTGAGGATGTGAGTGAAATCATCTTTAACCTCAAGGAAGTCCGCCTGAAGACGGATGACCTGGAACCCCAGACCTTGCGTATTGATGTTTCCGAGGGACGGGAGGTTACCGCAGCCGATATTGTTTCGGACAATGGACGGGTGTCTGTTCTGAACCCCCAGCAGCACATTGCCACCCTGAATGCAGGGGGGCGTTTTCGGATGGAAATGACGGTGAAAATCGGGAAGGGTTATGCCCTTGCCGCCGCTAACAAGGATCCCGATGCCCCTGTGGGAACCTTGGCCATTGATTCTGTTTTTTCCCCCATACAGCGGGTGCGTTATACCGTTGGTAATGCCCGCGTGGGACAGCGTACGGATTATGATAAACTGACCCTGGAAGTCTGGACAGATCGCAGTGTGACGCCGGAGGATGCCGTAGCCTTTGCGGCAAAGATCCTCAAAGAGCAGTTATCGGTTTTTATCAATTTTGATGAAGAAGTGGTGCCTGAGGCGACCACTGCGGAAGAAGAAAGTGCCAGCCGCGAATTTAACGAGCATCTGTACCGGAATGTGGATGAGCTTGAACTGTCTGTCCGGAGTGCCAATTGCCTGAAAAATGCCAAAATACTCAAAATATGGCAGTTGGTGCAAAAAAGTGAGAATGAGATGCTCAAGACCAAAAATTTCGGCCGTAAGTCTTTGAATGAAATCAAGGAAGTTCTCACAGATATGGGATTGTCCCTCGGCATGAAGCTGGAGGGGTTCATACCCTTCGAAGATGAGTCGGCTGAGGAAGACGACGAGTAGGAGAGCGGAGCATGCGACACAGAAAAGCAGGCGTAAAACTCAATCGCACATCCAGCCATCGGGATGCCATGTTCCGTAACATGGTTACCTCCATGATCAAGCACGGTCAGATCCGTACAACGGATGTCAAGGCCAAGGAGTTGCGCCGCTGGGTAGATAAGATGATAACCCTGGCCAAGCGGGGCGATCTGCATGCCCGACGCCAGGCCCTTGCCGTGATTCGGGAAAAAGATGTGGTGCATCGACTTTTTGCCGAAGCCAAGGAACGTTTTGGCCACCGTGCCGGAGGCTATACCCGCATCGTGAAGTTGGGCCACCGGCCCGGAGATGCAGCACCCATGGCCATGATTGAGTTTGTGGATCCGGCCCTGGCTGGCAGTGCAGATACTGCGGAAGCCTGATGATGCTTGAAAAAAGGCCGGTTATCCGGCCTTTTTTATTCAGGCGCTTTTTGCAATGAGAGATAAAGGTGCCTTTCTTCCAGAAAGCGCACTTTTTTTATTTTTCAGGCTGTGATTTCGAGGATGCTCTTCACTGCTGACAGAGAGTACGGAGTACCTTGACTGATTTTTATCCCTTCCCTTCTTCCTTTCCTATCTCCAGCCATATGCAATACTCATATTCCCCTAATCTGTTCTGAACAATTCTCTTCTATTTTCTTTGCGTGATGTTTCCCATGTCCCCGTATGTGCGTCTGGGGATCTGCCAGCAAAACCTAAGGAATGTTCATGAAGGAGATGGAAGAATGTTAAAAAAAGCCGGATTTTTTCTTGCCGCCCTTGCCCTGTTTTGCGTGGGGAGTGGCGTAGGCGCCTCCGAAAGGCTGGGTATCAACGGATCCACAACGGTGCTTCCCGTAGCCCAGAAACTTGCGGAAGCTTACATGAAGATGCGACCGGATGTGACGGTTTCCCTGGCCGGAGGAGGATCGGGCAATGGCATCAAAGCCATCATTGATGGGACAACAGACATCGGAAACTCTTCTCGTTTCATTAAGGACAGTGAAGTGAAGCTCGCTGTGGAAAAGGGCACCTACCCCGTTCCTTTCCGCATTGCCTTAGACTGCATTGTACCTGTGGTTAACCCATCAAATCCGGTGCAGGATCTCTCCATTGAGCAGATTCGGGATATGTACACCGGCAAAATCCGGAACTGGAAAGAAGTGGGTGGGCCGGATCTGCGGGTGATTGTGATCTCAAGGGATTCTTCCTCCGGCACTTTTGAATCCTGGGGAGAGCTTGTCATGAACAAGGAAAGGGTAGTTCCCAGTGCCTTGACCGTTCCTTCCAATGGCGGACTCGTGCAGGCCATCAGCACCACGCCGGGTGCCATCGGGTATATTGCCCTGGGCTATGTGAATAAAGACGTGAAAATTGTTTCTGTGGGTGGAGTCATGGGGAGTGAGGAGAATACCCTGAACGGGCGTTACCCCATTTCAAGACCGCTTTTCATGTTTACCCGCGGCTGGCCGACGGGAGTAACCTTGGATTTCATCAACTTCGCCTTTTCCAAGAAAGGGCAGGCCCTGGTGAAAGAAGCGGGCAGCATCCCTGTGTACTGATTCGATAAAGGGGATTTTTTAAGTGAAAGATGCGGTGTGCGTCCAATGTGTCGCACACTGCTTGTTTAAAATTCAGCATAAGGAAATGTGCATGGCGGTCTCACGCAATCAGGCAGAAAAGCTGATACGTTTGCTTTTTCTGGGTATAGCCATGGTTTCCATCGGAATTCTCGGCCTGATCATGTTTTTTTTGTTTCAGGAGGGTTTACCCATCTTCAAAACCGTTAGTGTGCAGGATTTTGTGTTGGGAAAATATTGGTATCCCACGGATGATCCTGCGGACTTCGGCATTCTTCCTCTCATAGTCGCCTCTTTGTATGTGACGCTTTTTTCGGCAATGATCTCCATCCCGCTGGGGGTAATGACAGCCATTTATCTGTCCGAGATCGCTTCAAGGCGGGTGGCGGAGGTGGTCAAGCCCATTGTGGAGCTTTTGGCGGCCCTTCCCAGCGTGGTGATCGGTTTTTTCGGTATGGTGCTGGTGGGGCCTTTTCTGCAGAAGGTTTTTGGGATTCCCATTGGCTTGAACCTTTTCAATGCCGGACTGATGCTGGCTTTCATGTCCATTCCCACCATCTGCTCCATTGCAGAAGATGCCCTCTATTCCGTACCGACCTCTCTTCGAGAAGCCTCTTTGGCATTGGGGGCAACGGAGCTTGAAACCATCATGAAGGTGGTTGTGCCTGCCGGTATTTCGGGCATCAGCACGGCCATCATTCTGGGAATGAGCCGTGCCATCGGAGAGACCATGGTGGTGCTGATGGTGGCTGGCGGGGCGGCCATGCTGCCGGAATCGGTTTTTGATCCTGTGCGGCCCATGCCCGCCAGCATTGCCGCTGAAATGGCCGAGGCTCCCTTCCGCGGAGAGCACTACCATGCCCTGTTTGCCATTGGCATTACGCTTTTTCTCTTTACCCTGGTCTTTAACCTTGTGGCGGATTACATTTCCAATCGGTATCAGCAGAAAGGGGAGGCGTCCCTGTGAATGGATCTTCTTCATCCGCGTCCGGAAAGACGGCCTTGCAAACAGGCGAGTCCCCTGGGCTTTTTGCAGAGGGGGCCGGGCTTACGGGGCGCAGGCGGGTACAGACCCTGTGGTTTGGTTTTTTTCGCCTGGCAGCCCTGATCAATGGCCTTGCTTTGTGTACCATCCTCTATTTCATGCTTTCCAGGGGTTGGCGGGCCATCACCTGGGATTTTCTTACCCTGCCTCCCAGGGAAGCCATGACCGCAGGGGGTATTTTTCCTTGCATCATCGGTACTCTGGGGCTTGCTCTGGGATCTCTTCTGGTGGCTTTGCCCATAGGCGTGGCTTCGGCGATTTATCTCAATGAGTACGCCAGTTCCGGTAGGGTCATGCGCGTCATCCGCCTTGGGATCAGCAACCTTGCAGGTGTTCCTTCCGTGGTTTTTGGCCTTTTCGGACTGGCTTTTTTCTGCATTCTGCTGGGAATGGGTGTGAGCCTTGCGGCAGGTGCCTTGACCCTTGGCGTCATGACTCTGCCTGTGATTATTGGTGCCACGGAAGAAGCACTGAAGGCCGTGCCCAATACCTATCGTGAGGCTTCCCTGGGGCTGGGAGCCACACAGTGGCAGACCATCTGGCGTGTGGTGCTGCCTTCGGCGCTGCCGGGAATTCTCACGGGCGCCATTCTGGGCTTAAGCCGTGCGGCGGGCGAAACGGCTCCCATCATGTTCACGGCGGCGGTTTTTTTCACCCCGAAGATTCCCGCTTCCATCATGGATGAGGTCATGGCCCTGCCCTATCATATTTATGTTCTGGCCACAGCAGGAACGAATATTGAGCAGACAAGGCCTTTGCAGTACGGTACGGCCCTGGTGCTCATCGCTCTGGTTCTGGGCATGAATCTTGTCGCGATTATTTATCGTTCACGCCTGCGGCGTAGGATGCGGTGAGGGGATTTTATGAAGGTATCGGATGAAAGAAGGTCCATGGAGACCCAATGGAAGATGCAGGCGCGGGGGCTGAATTTTTATTACGGATCCTTCCAGGCTCTTTACGGTATTGATCTTGGGTTTGGGGAGCGGGAGGTCACGGCCCTCATCGGTCCGTCGGGGTGTGGAAAGAGCACCTTTCTGCGTTGTCTGAATCGCATGAACGATCTCATACCCGTCAGCCGTGTGGAGGGTGAAGTGCTTCTGGGCAACCAGAACATCTACGCACCATCCGTAGACGTGGTGCGTTTAAGGCGCAGGATCGGCATGGTATTTCAAAAGCCCAATCCCTTTCCCAAGACCATCTTCGAGAATGTGGCCTATGGGCTGCGGGTGAACGGCATCCGCGATAAGAACATGATCGCAGATCAGGTTGAAAAGAGTCTGCGCCAGGCGGCTCTCTGGGAAGAAGTGAAGGATCGGCTGCATGAGTCCGCCCTTGGCATGAGCGGAGGGCAGCAGCAGCGCCTCTGCATCGCCCGTGCCCTGGCCGTGGAGCCGGAGGTGCTGCTCATGGACGAGCCTGCCTCTGCCCTGGACCCCCTGGCGACCCAGAAGATCGAAGAGTTGATTCATGAGTTAAAAAGGACATACTCCATCATCATTGTGACCCACAACATGCAGCAGGCTGCGAGGGTTTCGGATGTGACGGCCTTTTTTTACATGGGCCGTATCATTGAAACCGGTGAGACCGATGCCATTTTTACGAATCCGAAAAACAAACAAACGGAAGATTACATCACCGGCAGATTCGGGTGATGGGAAAAGAGACGCAACGATGACTTTATTTCTTCACCATGAACTGGAACGTCTGAAGAAAACCCTCCTTTCCCTGGGCACCATGGTGGAGGACCGTGTATATATGGCCAGCGCGGCCATCAGGTCCATGGATCCGGAGTTGGCCCGGAAGGTGGTGGAATCGGATCACGAGATTGATGACATGGAAGTGGAAGTGGAAGAGGATTGTCTCAAGATCATCGCCCTGTACCAGCCCGTAGCCGTGGATCTGCGCTTTTTGGTCTGTGTCATTAAGATCAACAATGACCTGGAGCGCATCGCAGACCTTGCCGTGAATATCGGTCGCAGGGTAATGACCATGGCAGAAGCGGGATCCTGTATTCCGTTTTATGATTATACGGAAATGGCGCAGAAGTCCGGCATGATGCTGAAAAAGAGTCTGGACGCCTTTGTAAACATGGATGCGGTGGTGGCCAACGCCGTGCGCGCCATGGATGATGAGGTGGATGACATGAAAAATGAGGTTTACGACCGGGTGAAACGCGCCTTGCGGGAGCGGCCCGAGGATGTGGGATACCTGATTAACATGTTTCTCATCTCAAGGCATCTGGAGCGCATAGCGGACCACGCGACCAATATCGCCGAAGAGGTGATCTATGTGATTGAAGGGCAGATTGTCCGTCATAGCGTGGCCAGGCCATGAAGGGAGTCTTTGCATGGGGAAGGAAACCATCCTTGTGGTGGATGATGAGGAAGATATTCTGGAGCTGATCCGTTACAACCTGACTCGGGAAGGATACGGTGTACTGCTGGCGGCAACGGGGGAGGAGGCCTTGCGTTTTGTCAAGAATGGATCCCCAGATCTCATGGTGCTGGATCTCATGCTTCCCGGAGTGGACGGGCTTGAGGTAACGCGGCGTATCCGCAGGCAGGCCAGGGGCGCGACCCTTCCCATTGTCATGCTAACGGCCAAGGGGGAGGAAGCGGATGTGGTGACCGGCCTTGAGTTGGGTGCGGATGATTATGTGACGAAGCCCTTCAGCCCCCGTATCCTGGTTGCCCGCATCCGCTCCGTGCTGCGGCGTCATGAGCGTATGAAAGCGGAAGGTATGCAGGATCGGGAGGGGATCCTTGAAATCGGAAGTCTTCTCATCCATCCGGGCAGGCATGAGGTTCTGGCCGATGGAGAGCCTTTGCCTCTGACCTGGTCGGAATTTCAGATTCTTCATTTCCTGGCCCGGCGTCCGGGCTGGGTGTTCACCCGTTCCCAGATTGTGGATGCCATCCATGGAGACGATTATCCGGTGACGGATCGCAGTGTTGATGTGCAGATTGTGGGGCTGCGGAAAAAACTGGGTGAGCATGGAAAACGCATCGAAACGGTACGGGGTGTGGGCTACCGTTTCAGGGAGTCATTATGATCAGAAAAAGACCTCTTCTGTGGCAGTTGTACCCTTCCTATCTTCTGGTGATTCTTGTGGGCCTTGTGGCGGTGAGCGTTTATGCGGCGGGTGCCATGAAGGTCTTTTTTCTGGAAAATACCGAAAAAGAGTTGGCGGCTAAGGCTCTGATTCTGAAATCCAAGGTCATTCCCCTCCTGATTTCCGGAGATTATGTGCCTGTGGATGCCATCTGCAAGGAAACGGGAATGGCCGTTGACACGCGCTTTACCGTTGTGCTGCCTTCCGGAGATGTGGTGGGCGACACCCGGGAAGATCCCCGGCAGATGGAAAATCACAGAGACAGGATGGAGATTGTTCAGGCAGCAACGGGGCGGGTGGGAGTGGTTTCCCGATATTCGGAAACCCTGAACCATGCCATGATGTATGTGGCCATTCCCCTGGAAAGCTCGGGAAATCTTGTGGGGGTGCTGCGGGCTGCTGTGCCGCTCACATCCATTGATGCGGCCATTACCCAGTTCCGTGTGCGCATTTTTATGTGCGGAGTTCTGGTGCTTGTGCTGGCGGCCGTACTCTCCTGGTTCATTTCCCGCAAAATTTCCCGGCCTCTTGTCCTTTTGCGGGAAGGTGCCCATCGTTTTGCCCAAGGAAATCTTTCTCACAGGCTTTTTGTTCCGGATGTGGAGGAGTTGGCGGCCCTTGCCGATGCCATGAATCGCATGGCCGAGGAGCTGGACGACAGGATCCGTATGGTGGTTCGGCAGCGCAATGAACTGGAGGCCGTGCTTTCCAGTATGGAAGAAGGGGTGATTGCCGTGGATCGTGAAGGGCGGATTCTGCGGATGAATCATGCGGTGGCGCGCATGTTTCATGTGGAAGCCGCCCGTTATGTTCACAGGGATGTGCAGGAAGTGGTCCGTAACCTGGATGTGCTGCGCTTTGTGCAGAAGGCCCTGGCCGCGGACAAAACCCTTGAGGCGGATATGGATCTGCACCAGTATGGCAAAAAAGTGGTGCATGCCCACAGCTCTCCTCTTCGTGATGGGAGTGAGGTTCGGATCGGAACTCTGTTTGTGATTCAGGATGTGACCCAGCTGCGGCGTCTTGAGCATATGCGCAAGGATTTTGTGGCCAACGTTTCCCATGAACTGAAAACTCCCCTGACGGCCATCAAGGGGTTTGTTGAAAATCTCAGGGAGGATGCGCAGACAGACCCGGAAGAGGTACAGCGTTTTCTGGCCATCATTGACCGCAATGTAAAGCGGTTGATCGTGCTGGTGGATGACCTGCTGAAGCTGTCCAGCATAGAGCAGGAGGCGGATAATGAGGATCTGCTTCTGGAAGAAAGGCCTGTCCGGGAGGTTCTGGCCTCGGCCATCCAGCTTTGCGCATCCAGAATTGATGAGAAGAAGATTGAAGTGATACTGGAGTGCTCCGAAGATCTGAAGGCTCCCATGGACGCCACTCTCATGGAGCATGCGGCGGTGAATCTTCTGGACAATGCCCTCAAATATTCTCCTGAGGGAAGCCGTATTCATATTGCGGCTGCGCGGGAAACCCATTTTGTACGCATCGCTTTTGCTGACAGCGGCATGGGCATTGCTGAGGAACATCTGCCCAGGCTCTTTGAACGTTTTTATCGGGTGGACAAAGCCAGAAGCCGCAAGCTGGGGGGAACAGGCCTCGGCCTTGCCATTGTCAAGCACATCATGAATGCCCATGGCGGCAAGGTAGCGGTGCACAGTCGGCTGGGCGAAGGCAGCGTATTCACTCTCTATCTTCCCCTGTGAAAGGGGAATTTCACCTGCGGGACCTCCCCTTGTATTCTTTGAAAATTGGGATATGATAGGCACTTGTGAGCAGTCTCCGGAAAGAGGGCTGCCTGGGGCGAACAGGAAGAAAAGGGGCGGGTCGGATCCCATGGATCTTGAAGAACTGAAGGCCAAGTTTCAGAGCAAGGCAGTTGCGGATCTCAAAGACATCAACCTGGTGCTGAAGGCAACCCCCTTTCTTGTGCGGGAAGTGATACGCCTGGAAGAAGCCCTGGCGGAATCGGAAAGAAGGATTCAGCATCTGGCGGGGATGCTGAGGCGCAACCCACCTACGCACCGATCCGGTAAAAAAGATCAGGCCGCATGGAAAATCTGGATTGATGAACGTCAGAACCGCTTGTACATCCAGCTGTTCGGAAAGATAGAAAAGCAGTCCGGCAAACTGATATCCAATGCCATTCTTTCTGTTATGGAGAACCTGCACAGTGGTTTTTCCGTTGTGGTGGATCTGCGGAAAATGGTATCGGATGTGGATGCCAGAACGCGTTTTTATTTCCGTAAAACCGCCTATGCCTTTTCCCAGGTACAGGCGGAACCCATTGTGCGCGTCATGGAAGATTCCCAGTCCATGGCTTTTTTATTCGAGGACGCCGAAGATCGCTGCCCTTCCATGCAGGGCGCGGAAGACGTGCACAGGGTGCGAACCCTGGAAGAGGCGGACACCCTCCTGGATAACCTCGGCCGTTATCTGCGGTCCTGAAAAAACAGCCCCGTAAACCCATATAGCCAAAAACCGGAGGTCGCTTTGGACCCCTTGCAGGAAGCGTTGCGTGTTCTTGCCGGAAAAAGAATTTCCGATGCTTTTTTTCTTGATATTCTGGGCGCAGACAAACCCCAGGTGTTTGGTATTCTTTCTGGAGCAGATCGTATCCGCAGATTTTTTTTTAAAGATACGGTGAGGCTTTGCGCCATATGTAACGGGAAATCGGGACGTTGCTCCGAAGATTGCCGATTTTGCTCGCAGTCTGCCCATGGGAGTGCGGATGTGGCAATCTACCCGCTTTTGTCCGCAGAAAAGCTTGCGCAAAGCCTCCGCCTTGCTGCCGAATATCCCCTGGATCGCTACAGCATTGTGACCAGTGGCCGGGGCCTGGCAGGTGAAGATCTGGAAGCCCTGTTGGAAGCCTATACCCGGTTTCCCGGAACCCAGATGGCCCATTGTGCTTCCCTTGGCATTCTGGAAGAAAGGGATCTGAGGCGACTGAAGGCTGTGGGTGTGAGCCGTTATCATCACAATCTTGAAACCGCAGCCTCCCTTTTTCCTACCATCTGTACGACCCACAGTTACGCGGACCGCCTGAAGACTCTGGAAGCGGCCAGACGCGCAGGCCTTGAGATCTGTTCCGGCGGTATCTTTGGTCTTGGTGAAACGGATGCGCAGATTCTGGAGTTTGCCCGCACCCTGGAAGCCCTGGAAGTGGATGCCATCCCCATGAATTTTCTGGTGCCCATTGCAGGCACCCCCATGGCGTCCTGTTCCTTCTTGTCGCCCCTACGTTGCCTGAAGATTCTGGCGGCTTTTCGTTTCCTCATGCCCAGAACCCCTCTTATTGTCTGTGGGGGTAGGGAGCAAAATTTTGCCTCTCTTCAGGCGCTGATTTTTTCTGCAGGCGCTACGGGATTGATGAGCGGTGATTTTCTGACCACACCGGGTCGGGCCATGGAAAAAGACCTCGCCATGCTGAAAGATGGGGGATGGCGGGTGATTCGGGGTAGGGGATATGAGGAGGAGGTCTGATACGGACCTTGCCCGGAAGGAAGGCCTGGTTGACAGCTCTGCCTGGTCTTGCCAAGGTAATGGGGATGCAAAGACCTTGTCAGGACCGCAAGGATGTATATGCGTTCACAAAGGACCTTTTTCAGAACAGGGAGACGGCTGATGACGATTGAACGTGTGGTGATGGCCTTTGCCGGAAGCATGATTCTGCTTTCCCTTTTGCTTTCTTTGCTCCACAGCGCCTACTGGCTGTGGTTCACCGCCTTTGTGGGAGCCAATCTCTTACAGGCGGCCTTTACGGGTTTTTGTCCCCTGGCCATTGTGCTGCGCTTTTTGGGGCTGAAGCCTGGCGCCGCCTTTGAGAGAAAGGGATGAATTCCGCATTACCGGAGCCAGATCCCCCAGGTGAGGCTCCGGTCCCGGAGCCTTTGTTGGCTGGTTCCTGTGCTGTCAAGGGTCCGGGCTCTGTGTTTTTTGTCCCCCCTCCTGATTTTTCAGAGGCGTTTCCAAGCCTTTCTGGCTTTATAAAAAAGTAACGCCATGCTCATCGCTGCTGAACCGCAGTCTGGATAAATAAGCCTGAATATCTGCGGATCATGATTTTATCCATAAGCCCCTATCCATGCAGTACGTTCTCTCACGGCTTTTTATAATCCCCGTATTTTTCCCTGCACCCGGTCTGATCTCAGCCTTTACCATGATTTTTGTTTTACGGGTAAGGGGCAAGGCATTGAGACCTGTTTGAGATTCAGGGATTCTGGATCTCAGGAATCCGATGGCCTTTGGTCATCCTGAGCGATTGTTTTTTTTGCCGCGCCCTTTTTTCCCCTTGCCCTTGAGGGCGGAACCGCGACCGGAAAGACTGGGATTGGTCATGAAAAACTCATGGGTATTGAAGCACTCTCTTTCCGCAGCCATGCGGACATAGCCGCCGTCGGGCTGCATGATCCAGCTCTGGGCGTTGTCCTTGAGGTTGGCTTCCATGATCTGGTTGAGAATCTGCTGGTGTACCGTTGGGTTGAGGATGGGGACCAGCACCTCAATCCTGCGACTGAGGTTTCTTGGCATCCAGTCCGCTGAAGAAATATAGACCCTGGCCTGGGGAGAGGGCAGGGCCTGACCGTTACCGAAAGCGACAATGCGGGAGTGCTCCAGAAAGCGGCCCACAATGGATTTCACCCGGATGTTTTCCGAAAGTCCAGGAATGCCAGGCCTGAGGCAGCAGATTCCCCGAATGACCAGATCCACGGGAACCCCGGCGCAGGAGGCCCGGTACAGGGCATCGATGATGTCCGGAGACACAAGGGCGTTGAGTTTGGCCCAGATGCCGCAGGGACGGCCCGCCCGGGCATGGGCGATCTCCTCCTCAATGCAGGCAAGAAGATGGGTGCTCATGTTGAGGGGTGCGACGTAGAGCCTTTCCAGGCGGGCGGGACGGGCGTAGCCTGTCATGTAGTTGAAGATTTTTCCCACATCCTGACAGATGGCCCGGTCACAGGTAAAATAGGAAAGATCCGTATAAATCTTGGCCGTCACCGGATGGTAGTTGCCTGTTCCGAGGTGGGCGTAGGACTTAAGCCCCTCTTTTTCCCTGCGGATGACAAGGGAAAGCTTGGCATGGGTTTTCATTTCCATGAATCCCAGCCCCACCTGGGCGCCACTGCGCTCCAGGATTCTTGCGATCTCGATATTGGCTTCCTCATCAAAGCGGGCTTTGAGTTCGATCATGGCGGTGACGCTTTTCCCGGATTCCGCAGCCCGCACCAGGGCCTGAACAATGGGAGAGTTTCTGCTTGTGCGGTACAGGGTCTGCTTGATGGCCACCACCTGGGGGTCTTCCGCAGCCTGACGGAGAAACTGGGCCACCACATCGAAGCTCTCATAGGGATGGTGCACAAGGATGTCCTTGGCCTGGATGGCGGCAAAGCAGTCTCCGCCGAAATCCCGTATTCTCTCCGGAAAACGGGCCTGATATTTGGGAAAGAGGAGATCCGGCCTGTCGTCTGTGACAAGATGCCTGAGATCACAAAGCCCGATGGCCCGACCTGTGCGGAACATATATTCGGGCATTACGTCGAGCTGAGTTCGGAGAAACTCCCGGAGATCGTCTGGCATCTCATTGTCCACGGCAAGGCGCACCACCCGCCCTCTGCGGCGGCGCTTGAGGGCTGTCTCAAAGGTACGCACCAGATCTTCAGCCTCTTCCTCAATTTCCATTTCAGAATCCCGCACCACCCGGAAAATCCCGCAGGCCAGAAGCTCTGAGGAGGGAAAGATCTGGTGGAAGAACATGCGCACCACATCCTCAAGAAGGATATAGCGCACCCTGTCCTCACCGGGAAGGCGGATCATCCGGTTCAGGTGCTGGGGCAGGATGACAATGGCCACCAGCGCTTCTTCCATTTCCGGGTTTTTCATCTCGAAGATGAGACCAAAGCCGAGATTGGGGATGAAGGGAAAGGGATGGGAAGGGTCCACGGCCACAGGGCTTAAAACGGGAAAAATCTCCTGGATGAATTTTTCTCCAAGAAAATTCCTGTCCTTTTCCGAAATCGATTCCGGCCCCACCACGGATATTCCCACTTTTTTCAGTTCTTTGAGAAGATCAAACAGGCATTTTCTCTGTTTTTCGAGAAGATCCAGCACAAGCGTGTTGATTTTTTCCAGCTGCTGGGCCGGTGTGAGCAGATCCGGGCTGTTGCTCTGCACCCCGGACATGACCTGTGCTTTAAGGCCCGCAACACGCACCATGTAGAATTCGTCCAGGTTGGAGGCGGAAATGGAAAGAAAGCGTACCCGTTCCAGAAGGGGATGAGCCGGGTTGTAGGCCTCTTCCATGACCCGGAAGTTGAACTGCAGCCAGGAAAGCTCCCGGTTGATGAAGCGCATGGGGGATTGGGCATGGATGTCCCGGAAAGGATTGTCCCGAAAAGGGGCACGGGGCTGCGGGGTTTCCCCGGCGCTGAGCACGGTCTCGGAGGTGCAGGACAGGGTCTCGGAATCTGGGATCATGGTGCTTTCCTTTCCTTCAGGGACGAAGAAGCGCTGAGGGGCTTCCCGAATGTCTGCTTATAGAAAGGTTCTGTTAGAATTTGATGAGTAAAAATCCATATTCTCAGTGAGAAAAAGGTTTTAGCAGCCTGTCTCCGGAGGGTGGAGGCCTCAGGCTTGACATTTTCCAAAGGGCTCGGCTACTTGACAGATATGGGAAGAACGGGTCGATGGCATTCAGGCCCCATAGGAATGCGGGTTTTCGGCCCATGGACCCATGGCCTTCAGAAAAAATGAGGATATGCCCTATGATGACGGGAAAACGCTTTGCCGCCATGGATATCGGTTCCAATGCCGTCCGGCTTCTGCTCACGGAGGTGTTTGAGGGCGCAGACGGCCCCTGTTTCCGGAAAATTGCCCTTGTGCGCATGCCCATCCGTCTGGGCAGGGATGCCTTCATCCTCGGAAAGATCTCAAAGGAAAACGGAAACCGGCTTCTCGATACCATCAAAGGCTTCCGTTCCCTGATCCGGGCCTATGAGCCTCTCCGGTTCCGGGCCTGCGCCACCTCCGCCATGCGGGAGGCCGCCAATGGCGAAAAGATCCGCAAGAAAATTTTTGAGAATACGGGCGTTTCCCTTGAGATCATCGAGGGCAGGGAGGAAGCTCGCATCATTTTTGCCAACAATCCCTGGAACGGAGGTGCTCTTCCGGGAAAGGAGGAATCCTGGATCTTTGTGGATGTGGGTGGCGGCAGTACGGAGATCACTTTGTTTTCACGGGGAGAAAGCCTTTCCCGCTCCTTTGCCATCGGCACCGTGAGGCTCCTTGAAAACCTTGTTCCCGAAGAAAGCTGGGAAGAAATGAAGGCCTGGCTGCGGGAGCATACCCGTGATCTGCCCGGCATTCAGGCCGTGGGCAGCGGCGGCAACATCAACAGCGTGATGAAGCTTGCCAAGGGAACGGAGGGCCGGGTATTGACGATGGAAAAAATGAAGGCCGTCCGGGAACAGCTCCGCAAATTCCCCTATGAGGAACGTGTTACAAAACTGGGGCTGAAGCCCGACCGGGCGGATGTCATCCTGCCTGCCCTGAAGATTTACCTTTCTGTGATGAAATGGAGCGGGGCTGAGAAGATGAGCGTACCCCAGATCGGCCTTGCCGACGGTATTGTCCGTCTTTTGTATCAGGAAGAGGTGATCGCCCGGAGTTCCAGGGTAGTTTGAAGCCATAGCTTTTTTTTATATACTCCAGATGCCCATCTGTGAAACATCTGAAAATTGGACTGTTGTTCTGAATTTTTTTAATGAAATCCTCACCCCAACCCTCACCCAGTGGGAGAGGGAGCCTTGAGGATGTCTTTTTTCTCCCCTCTCCTGCGGGAGAGGGGGGGGAGGGCAGAAAGCAATAAACCACCACGATGTTCATCACTTTGTTTCAAAAGTGACCGTGCGGAGTATAAATGCCGGAATAGAAAACCCAAAGTTTTTCTTCCCCTATCCCTTCTTAAAGAGGTATCCCATGCAGATTTCCTACGCTTGGCCCCATATGCTGGAAAGGGAGCCTTCCTTTTCCGGTCTTCCAACCCTGTTCAAAAGCTTTCGGGAAAGTAGCGGCAGTGCCACGGTTTTCCTGCTCGATTCCTTTGACTGGCGGCTTTTCCGCCGGGGCCGTCTGCTCTTTTGCACCCCAGGGGGCCGGTATTCCCTCTTTGACATGAAAAACGGCAAGGAGGAGGCAAGCCTTGTGGTGGAAGGCGAGGGGCCTCGCCGTTTCTGTTCCGATTTTCCCGAATCCCCCCTTGCCATGCTGCTGCGGCCTGTTCTGGGCATCCGGGCCCTTCTGCCCCACGGCCCCTTTGTCAGGGAATGGGTACTCCATGAATTCTATAAAGACGAGAAAACTCTTCTGGCCCTGGGACTCTGGGAAAAATTTCGTCCCTGTGGTGAGGGGGAGAATGTCCCCGCCTTTGGCCAGTACCATGTGAGAAGCCTCAAGGAGACGAGCAAGGCCGCAAAAAAACTAGGTGCCTTCCTGGAAGAGCTGGGTTTTGAGACCACGCAAGAGGATCTTTATGGTCTCATGCTGGAGGCAGGGGGTCAGAATCACAAAGCCCGCGAAGGGATCATTCTTGAACCCCGGACTTTGTCCCGTGAAGCGCTTCTTCTTTTTCTCAAGGAGCTGTTCCGGGTAATGGCGGAAAACATTCCCGGCATCCGGGGAGACATGGATACGGAATTTCTCCACGATTTCCGGGTTGCCTCCCGAAGAATGCGCTCCCTCCTCTCCCAGATGCGGACAGCCCTGGATGCTGAAACCGGAACCGCCCTCCGCGAGGGCCTGAAGGCCATGGGCCAGATCACAGGAGAGCTCCGGGATCTTGATGTTTTTCTCCTCACGGAATCCCGTTTCCGGGCGCTTCTGCCAGCAGCCCTTGCTCCGGGTCTGGATTCCTTTTTTGAGGAGCTTCGGGAAAAGCGGGCACAGGTCCGGGAGCGTATGCTGAAGGGAATGGACGGCATTACCTTTTCCGGCACCCTTAAGGATCTTGAAACCCTGACGGGGGAAGAAGCCTGCCCAGAGCCTGGGCCTGAGGGAGAGAGACCCGTTCTGGAGCTTGTAACGGAAGCCCTTCTGGTCCAGCACCGCCGGGTTCTGCGCCGGGGCCGGAAAATCCGACCCGAGAGTCCCGATGCTCTCTTTCATGCCTTACGCATTGATTGCAAGAAGCTCCGTTATCTTCTGGAATTCTCTGCCTCCCTTTTTTCCGGAAAAGAGCTGAACCCCCTTCTGGATCATCTGAAAGACCTTCAGGAAAATCTGGGCGGCTTCAACGACCTTTCCACCCAGAAGGCCTTTTTCCTTTCACGGCTCAAGACCCTGGAAGGCCGGGAAAAGGCCTCTCTTCCGGAAGCCGCAGCTCTGGGGGGTCTTCTCACAGCCCTTGAGCAGAAGCAGGTGGAAAGTCGCAAAGATTTTTCCGCCCTCTTCAAGGCTTTTGCTGCGGACAGCAG
>NZ_JAVETM010000068.1:0-9494 GCF_034006065.1 Desulfobotulus sp.
AGGCTGCGTTCCCCTGCTCCACGGCTCCCAGGGCTGTGCCACCTACATCCGCCGCTACATGATCAGCCATTTCAAAGAACCCGTGGACATCGCCTCCTCCAACTTCCATGAGGACACGGCCATCTTCGGCGGCGGGGCCAACCTGCGCACGGCCATCGACAACATCCTGCGCCAGTACAGGCCAAAAATCATCGGCATTGCCTCCACCTGCCTTTCGGAAACCATTGGCGACGATGTGCCCATGATGCTGAAGGAAATCCGGAAAGCCAACCCGGACTATCCGCCCCTTGTCTTTGCCTCCACCCCCAGCTACGGCGGCAGCCATGAGGAAGGCTACTGGAAAAGCCTTTCCGCCCTCGTGGAGCAGCTTCTTCCGGAAGGCCCTTCGAACATGGCCGGAAAGAGAGAAGAGCTCCTGCCCCTTTTCACCGCAGCACTCTCCCCGGCGGATCAGCGTCATCTGAAGGATTTGGTGGGTCTCATGGGGCTTTTCCCCTGCCTTGTGCCGGACAGCTCAGAAACCCTGGATGGCGGCAAGTGGGAGGAATACGAGACCCTGCCCCGTGGTGGTGCGTCTCTGGAAAGTTTGCAGAACATGGCAGAAGCAAAAGCGGGCCTGCATCTGGGGGCCGCATCCAGCCTGCGGGAGGTGTCCCCCTTAACAATTCTTGGCAGAAAATCCGGCCTTGCGCCGCATTTTCAGGGGCTTCCCGTGGGCATCCGGGCCACGGACCGCTTCCTTGCCCTTCTTCAGGATCTCAGCGGACAGACCATCCCCAAGATGCTGCTGGAAGAACGCTCCCGACTCATCGACGCCTATGTGGACAGCCATAAAATTCTCTCCGGTCTCAAGGCCATGGTCTTCGGGGATGAGGATCTGGTGGCAGCTCTTGTGCCTTTTCTTGCGGAAATCGGCGTCAAAACCCTTGTGGCTGCATCCGGGAGCCGCTCCGGCCATCTGAAAAAAGCGCTGGAAAGTCTTCTTTCCAAAGAAGAACAGGAAGGCATGCAGGTGGTGGAAGGGGCCGATTACGCCACCCTTGAAAAGCTTGCCGAAGAAAATCCGCCGGACTTTTTCATGGGCTCCAGCAAGGGCTACGCCATGGCCCGAAAAACCAAAACGCCCCTTATCCGTGTGGGTTTTCCCATCCACGACCGGGTGGGCGGCCCCTCCATCCGCATATTGGGCTATGGCGGCGCACGGGAGCTTTTTGAGCGCATCTGCAACGGCATTCTCGAAGTGCGGCAGGAGGCCACGGGGGTGGGGTTTTCCTATCTATGAAGACAAAACCTGAATTAACCATGAGTTTTCATGTAGGGGCAACCCCCCGTGGTTGCCCAAAATCAGGGCAGGCACAGGGGCCTGCCCCTACACCAGAGGGATATGGGAAATTTGCTGAATAATTGCTCTCCCTCAGAAAGATCAAAACAGGGTCTGCCCCGAATACAGAAACCGGGCATCCAGACAGATCATCTAAAAAACCAAGGAGGCTCCCATGTCATCCATCTTTGATAACCATCCCTGCTTCAACAAGGCCGCACGCAAAACCCATGGACGGGTGCATCTGCCCGTGGCTCCCCGGTGCAATATCCAGTGCCGTTTCTGCGACCGCAAATTCGACTGCGTCAACGAAAGCCGCCCCGGAGTGGCCAGCGGTATCCTTTCGCCCTATCAGGCGCTGGTCTATCTCGACCATGTGTTTGCGGAAAAAAAGAACATCTCCGTGGTGGGAATCGCAGGCCCCGGCGATCCCTTTGCCAATGCCGGTGAAACCATGGAAACCCTGCGTCTTGTGCGTCAGCAGTATCCGGACATCCTGCTCTGCCTTGCCACCAACGGCCTTGGCATCGGGCCTTACATCGAAGAGCTGGCGGATCTTAAGGTCAGCCATGTGACCCTGACCATGAACGCCGTGGATCCTGAGATCGCAAGCCGCATTTATGCCTGGGTCCGCCACGAAAAAAGGGTGCGTCAGGCCCTGGAAGGTTCCGAAATTCTCCTTGAAAAGCAGAGCGAAGCCCTGATCCGGCTCAAATCCCATGGCATTGCCGTAAAGGTGAACAGCATCCTCATTCCCGGCGTGAACGAAGACCACATTCCCGAAGTGGCCCGCACCGCAGCCTCCCTTGGGGCCGATATCTTCAACTGCATTCCCTACTACCCCAACCCCGGCTCGGCCTTCGGCCATCTGGAGGAACCGGGGAAGGATCTTGTGCAAAGAATCCGGGCCGCCTCGGCCATTCATCTCCCCCAGATGACCCACTGCACCCGCTGCCGGGCCGATGCCGTGGGCTGCCTTGGCGAACAGGAAAGCCCCGGTCTCATGGCCAAACTCAAAGCCTGCGAGGCCATGCCCAAAACGCCGGACAATCACAGACCAGCAAAGGAGGATTCCTGCCGTATCCTCAGCCCCAAACGGCCCTTCATCGCCGTGGCCAGCAGAGAAGGCATTCTTGTGAACCAGCACCTTGGCGAGGCGGAAAACCTTCTCATCTTCCGGGAACAGGACGGAAACTTTGAACTGGTGGATACCCGGATCACACCGGCAAAGGGCGGAGGCGAATCCCGGTGGGAAGACATGGCCGCCCTTCTGTCCGACTGCCGTATGCTCCTTGTGAGCGGCATTGGAGAACGCCCGAAAACCGTACTGCTTCAGGCGGGCGTGGATGTCGCGGAAGTGGAAGGACTCATTGAGGCCGCCCTCACCCCGGCCTTTTCCGGGGCATCTCTGATGCATCTCAAAACCCGCAGCATCAAGGCCTGTTCCGGCGCTGGCGCAGGGGGATGCGGGGCATGAATGGCCTTGCTGGGGCAGACACAAGACCTGCCCCTACAAATACGCAATTTACCCAATTTTATTAAACAAACTTCAAAGGAGAACTCCCATGGCCCTTCCCCAACACACCATCCTTGTATGCGCCAGTTTCCGCGTTTCCGGCGACCCCCAGGGGGTCTGCCACAAAAAGGGCGCTGCCAGCCTCTTACCTTATATCGAAGAAGAAATCCTCGACCGGGGGCTGGATGCCCAGGTGGTGAGCACGGGCTGTCTCAAACAATGCGAGAAAGGCCCGGTGATGGTGGTCTATCCCCAGAATGTCTGGTATGGAAGCGTCGATTCCGAAGCTTCGGTGGACGCCATTCTGGATGCCATGGAGGAAGGGGCCATCTGTCAGGAACTTGCGCTGGGGCAGGCCCCATGACATCCAAAAGGCCCGCCTTCAGCATTGAAAAAGCCCTTGATGCGGACATCCCCGCCATGGTGGAGCTGCTGGCGGGTCTCTTCACATTAGAAGCGGATTTTACACCCGATGCCGCCAAGCAGGCCGCAGGCCTTTCCACCCTGATCCGTAAAAAAAATGCCCTTGTGCTCACGGCCAGACAAGAAAACCGGGTCATCGGCATGGTAACGGTGCAACGCCTCATCTCCACGGCGGAAGGCGGAGAGGTGGGGCTTCTGGAGGATCTGGTGGTAAAGGAGGGGCTTCGGGGCCGGGGCATCGGCACGGCGCTGATTCAGGAGGCCGTCCGCTGGTGCCGGGATCAGGGCATGACCCGCATCCAGCTCCTTGCGGATCGCAGCAACACCCAGGCCCTTGTTTTTTATCACCATACGGGATGGCAGGCCACCCAGCTTGTGGCCCTGCGCCATCCCATTCCCAAAAAGGAATAAACCATGAAAAACGGTATCCGCATCCTTTTTTTCGCTTGGGCGATCCTTCTTCCATGGCAGGCTGGGGCGGCATCCCCGGCACCCCTCACCATATCCGCCGCCATGAGCCTCAAAAACGCATTTGAAGACGTCAGCGCCGCCTACACCCGACAGAGCGGGGTTCCCTGTACCCTCAATTTTGCCGCATCGGGCGTGCTTCTGGGGCAGATCGCAGGGGGGGCGCCCGTGGGCCTCTTTGCCTCCGCCAGCCAGAAAGACATGAACGAGGCCGAGCGCCTCGGCCTCATCCGAAAGGAAAGCCGCAGGGATTTTGTGGCCAACCGCATGGTGCTCATTGCGCCCCTTGGTGCGGCACACCTGCCTTCGGATCTGGAAGGACTTCGCAGCAACGACATCAAGCGCATCGCCACGGGCAACCCCAAAAGCGTACCCGCAGGCCGCTATGCCCATGAAGCCATGGAAAAAAACGGGCTTCTCCCCCTTCTTCAGGAAAAGCTCATCTACGGAGAAAACGTGCGGCAGGTGCTGGATTATGTGGCAAGGGGGGAAGTGGATGCGGGGCTTGTCTATGCCAGCGATGTGCTTGCCGCCAAAGACAGGGTGCAGGTTCTCGCCCTTCTTCCGGAAAACAGCCACAGCCCCATCCGCTATCCCGTGGCTCTGGTGAAGGACAGCCCCTCGGAAAAAGCAGGAGCGGACTTCATCGCCTTTCTTTTTTCCGATGAGGGCAGGCGGATTCTGGAAAAACACGGCTTCAGCCCGCTGCCTTAGCTGATTTCCTGAAACAGAAACACCATATGGCACCCTCTCCCTCTGGCTGCTGACTGAGGCTCCCGAAGCCAGGGGCCGGGGTGAACGATCCGCTTTACGATATATCCAGTTCCGGAAACAGCCTCAGGAGCATACGAATATGGAACCTTCCTTTCTCTTTTCCCTGCGCCTCTCCCTTCAGGTGGCCCTCATCGCCACCCTGCTGGTGCTCCTTTTCGGGCTGCCGCTGGCCTATCTTCTGGCAAGACGGGATTTCAGGGGAAAGGAAGTTCTCGATGTTCTCCTCACCCTGCCCCTTGTGCTGCCGCCCACGGTGACGGGGTATTACCTCATCCTTCTTTTTGGCCGCAGGGGACTCATCGGCGGCCCCCTTTATGCGTGGACGGGCTGGAGCATCATGTTCACCTGGCAGGCGGCGGTACTGGCCTCCTTTGTGGTGGCCCTGCCCCTCATGATCAAAACCGCCCGATCCGCCATGGAGTCGGTGGATGCCACCCTCATCCATGCCTCCTTCACGCTGGGAAGAAAAGAGTGGGAAACCGCCCTCCGGGTCATCCTCCCCCTTTCCTCACGGGGGATTCTTGCGGGAACCGTGCTCTCCTTTGCCCGTGCCATGGGCGAATTCGGAGCCACCCTCATGGTGGCGGGCAACCTTCCGGGCCGCACGGACACCCTGCCCATCGCCATCTACAGCTCAAGTGCCAGCGGCGAATGGACGAGCGCCCACCTCATGGTGGCCCTCATGACCCTGGTTTGCGGGCTGCTGCTCTACATCGCCAACCGCAGCACCGCAAAGAAAGGAAAAGGGCCATGAGCTCCCCCGTACTGGAAGTCCGGCTCCGCAAGAAACTGCCCGGTTTTACCCTGGATGTGGCCTGGGACATGGCGGACGATCTTGTCTGTCTGCTGGGCTTTTCCGGCTCCGGCAAATCCATGACCCTCCAGATGCTGGCAGGTCTCATCCGGCCCGATACGGGCCATATCCGCCTCCGGGACAAAGTGTACTGCGACACCGAAAGGGGCATCCACCTTCCGCCCCAGAAAAGGCCCTTCGGGTATGTGTTTCAGGATCTGGCCCTTTTTCCCCACATGACCGTGGCCCGGAACATCCTCTACGGAAAGGCGGCCATGACGCAGAGGGAAAAGGAAGACCGCTGCCGGGAACTCATGGACCGCTTCGGGCTTCAGGGGCTGGCTTCCCGCTATCCCCACGAAATCTCCGGCGGCCAGAAACAGCGGGTGGCGCTGGCCCGCGCCCTGCTGCGAAAGCCGGATCTCCTGCTTCTGGACGAGCCCTTTTCCGCTTTAGACAGGCCACTGCGCCTCAGTATGCGCCGTTTTCTGCTGGAAATCCGGGAAAGCTTTCCCCTTCCCATCCTCATGGTCACCCACGACATGGACGAGGCGGCGGAACTGTCCAGCCGCATCATTGTGTATGAAGGGGGCAGAATTTCCCAGACGGGCCATCCGGAAGCCATCCGGAAAAAACCCGCATCCCTCACCGTGGCCCGGCTTGTGGCCTGAAACGGAAGCTCTTTTTGAAAGGATAAATCCATGGAACAAAAAGGCCCTGCCCTTTTCCGGCCCCTCATCATCGACACCACCTTAAGGGACGGCGAGCAGACACCGGGGCTGGCCTTTTCCATGGCGGAAAAAATCCGCCTTGCATCCATGCTTTTAGATGCGGGGGTGGATGAGATCGAGGCGGGCATTCCCGTCATGGGAGGCGAAGAAGCCCGGTATCTCCGCCACATCGCAAAATTCCTTCCAAAAGAGCGCATCTTTGGCTGGTGCCGACTCCATGCAAAGGATCTGGAAGCCGCCGAAGCCTGCGGCATGAAACGGATTCACATGGCCTTTCCCGTCTCCACCCGTCAGCTCCGGGTGCTGGGCTGGGATAAGGCCATCCTTGAAACCCGCCTTGAAACCCTTCTGCCCCTTGCCCTCAGCCGCTTTGAAGGGGTGAGCCTTGGCTTTCAGGATGCCACCCGCACCCCTGTGGAAGACATGCTGGCTCTTCTTGAAAAGCTGAAAGGTTTTCCCATCCGCCGCATCCGCATTTCCGACACCGTGGGTGTGGCAAGCCCCCTCGAAATTTCACGGCTTATTGAAAGACTAAAGGAAAAATCGCCCTTTGATCTGGAATTCCACGGACACAATGATCTGGGCATGGCCACAGCCAATGCCCTCACCGCCCTTGAAAGCGGAGCCAAAGCCGTGTCCCTCACGGTCAACGGCCTTGGCGAACGGGCAGGAAACGCAAGGCTTGAGGAGCTGGTCATGGCCCTGACCCTGAAAAAAATCCCCCATGGCGTGAGCACGAAAGCCCTGCGGCCCCTCTCCCGCCATGTGGCAGGGCTTACGGGCTGCCCGCTTCCGCCGGACAAGCCCGTGACGGGTGGAAGGGTGTTTACCCACGAATCCGGCATCCACTGCCACGGCCAGCTCCGCGATCCCTTGAGCTTTCAGCCCATGGAACCGGAGATCCACGGGCTGGCTCCTGTGCGGTTTATGGCGGGGAAACATGGGGGGAGAGCGTCTTTGGTGGGGGAAAGTTTGTTGGGTGCAAATAAAAGCTTGTCATGGGTGGAGGGGTAGGATATGGGGAAAAGATCGTTTTGGCTGTGGGGATGGGAAGAGAAAGTTTGACAGTGGAAACTTGCAGCTTAAAAATGATGGGGATGGTATTTTGGCCTTTTTTCCATGTTTTAGTCTTTAATATCAGAATAAGTGGAAAATTTTCCGGATATAGGAACGGATAACATGGAAAATTTCCATTTATTGCACTGTTGGGCGTCATCAATAATCTATGGAAGAAATAAAAATCATAAAAGATAAATCTGAATTAGAAGGCACATGTTATATCGAACTCAGCCTTGGTAAGTATCAAGGAAAACATTGGGAGGAAACGAGCCTTTTCTTTGAAGAAGAAGTATTTGGACTTATTGAACCGATTTTTGAAAAACTCGCACCAAACTATGACCACTATAATATGAATGATATTGATTCACATTCATGGGAAAATATTCTCTCTGAGCTTAAGACATTAAATGCCTTACTCGAATCAACAAATGAATTTGAGGATATACTTGGCAAAGTCGGTTTTATTTTTGCTGGTTCCCGTGACTATTTTCAGAATCATTTGTTTAGTTGCAAAGATCAACTTATAAAATTGATATCAGAATTGGTTGAATGGGTTGAAATTAATATAAAAGAGCATGGGTATATTGCAGTTTTAGGTATTTAGAAACGTTACAGCGCCCAACAATGCCCTTTCACTCCGACCGGGCTTACGGCGCGGTTTTTTGGAAGGGTTTCTTTTAATAAACTTTATCGTCTTTTCAGCCGCTTTCGGTGTTTTCGCCCGGCGGGTGAAGGGCGGCGTTATACATCACCATAAGTTCGGAGGTTTTGATTTAATGGTAATGGATTGGAATTTACTCTTATCCTCATTCAGATTGACTGCTGAAGAGGAGAGCCAAGACGATAGTGGAAGAACTACTTTCCATAAAGACTGTGACCGAATTATATTCTCAAGCTCGTTTCGCCGACTTGGGAAGAAAACACAAGTACACCCTCTTGCCGCAAATGATCATATTCATACACGTTTAACGCACAGTATTGAGGTTGCAAGCGTTGGTAGAAGCCTTGGTATTACAATTGGTGAAAGAATCCATAATCAATTACCAAAAGAAATATCACCATCAAATGTAGGTCAAATAGTACAAGCTGCCTGTTTGGCACATGATATCGGTAATCCTCCATTTGGACATGCTGGTGAAGAAGCGATAAAATCATGGTTTTCTCAACCTAAAGTCGCGCACTTACTTGAGGGATTAGAGGAACCAGAAAAAAATGATTTAAAGAACTTCGAAGGTAACGCTCAGGGCTTTCGAGTAATATCGCAGTTAGAATACTATCCATGCGATGGCGGAATGAGGCTAACCTATGCATCAATTGCGTCTATGCTCAAATATCCTTGGACTTCTCGAGAGATCAATAGAATTAAGAAGTTTAGTTCTTTTTTGACTGAAGAGGATATTTTAAAAAAAGTAGCAGATCATGTTGGTCTAATCAAAGTCGATGAATATAAATATTGTCGCCACCCCTTGGCTTTTTTGACAGAAGCAGCAGACGATATCTGTTATAGAATCCTTGATTTGGAAGACGCCCATGAAATGGGAATTTTGAGCTTTAATGAAATTTTGGAAATTCTTAAACCTCTATTTGGGGAGGACCAGAAGCTTAAAAATATGATCAGTTCAACCTCCATATCAAATAGGAGAAAGATGTCTTACTTACGTGGCCGTTCTATAGGTTTAGCAATTAACCACGTGTCAGAGGCATTTATGGAAAAGTTACCAATGATAATGGAAGGTAAATTGAACGATGAACTGATTTCATGTTGTCCAAATGAGATTAAAGACCCTTTGGATTCTGCAAAACAAATTGCTCGACAGAAAATTTTTAAACACCCTCGCAAAATTGAAATTGAAATAGGCTCATTCACAACAATGGGAATATTACTTGAAGCATTTTGTTCAGCTGTTAGAGAGCAAGTTATTGGAAGCAAGTTATCTTTCCGAGGTGAACGTATCATCAGTATGATGGGTATCAATGCCCCCCAAAAAGGAGATTCTTTATACCAGTCTTATATGCGAGTCTTAGATTATATATCCGGCATGACAGACAGCTATGCAACCCATATAGCCAAACAAATAGGTGGCATGGGCATGTAAAATGTATAACAAATAAGGATAGATCGTGTGAGGAACGAACCACGATCTCATTCCGTGTTGCAGACAACCACAGGACACCCATTTCGTCCTTGACCTCCATTCCAAAATCCCCTATCTTTCCCTTTAAAAACAAAATCCTATCTTTCCAGGAGTGCCCCCATGACCTACCCCCGATCCACTCTCATTAGTCAAATACCACCGGCAAAGCCGGTGGCCTGAAAACATGGAACCGCTCAAAGCGGTTAAAAAACCTGGAGCCACCTAAAGGTGGCTACCCAAACAAGTTCAGCTGATCCAGACGTTTGTCTTCGCG
>NZ_JAVETM010000069.1:0-9391 GCF_034006065.1 Desulfobotulus sp.
TATAGGGTTGGCCCTTTCTCTCCCGCGCCGGGAACTCTCTCTGCCCCCCATCTCTCCGAGAACAGGGAGGGTTCCCGGCCCTTTTCAATCAGACCGAAAAGACGTCCTGGTCTGCCCGCACAAGGCTGCATGTTCCTGGAGACCCGACGAGGTCTGATACTTCTGTCCTGATACCTGTTTAAGAACCCGGATGGTTTGTCTTTATCCTGACGCCCGTACTGCGCCCAGGGGCCGGGGAATTTTTTTATCCTGTCTGTGATCACTGTTTTCTGGAGCAATCCATAATCTCATACACTCATTATCCAAAGGGGGCATTCATGGAAGCACGGTATGAAGAAACAAAACTACCCAATCGCTGGCTGGTTGTGGCGGGTTCACTGCTCATGCAGCTGAGTCTGGGTGCCATTTACACCTGGAGCCTTTTCAACAAGCCGCTGGTGGAAGCCTTTGGCTGGACGCCGGGTGATACGGTTTTCACCTTTTCCCTGACCCTGGCCTGCTTTTCCGTTGCAGTTATTTTTGCAGGCAGGCTACAGGATAAAATCGGTCCGAGAAAGGTTGCCATTGCAGGGGGGATTCTCACAGGTCTCGGCGTTGCCCTGGCAAGCTTTGCCACCCATATCTATTTTCTTTACCTCACCTATGGGGTCATTGCGGGCATTGGCATAGGCGCAGCTTACGTGACCCCCCTTGCCACCTGCGTGAAGTGGTTTCCCGAAAAACGAGGTCTCATCACAGGGTTGATCCTTGCGGCTCTGGGGGTGGGTGGCATGGTGTTTAAACCCATCATTCTTATCTTCATCGGAAATTTTGGCGTATCCCAGGCCTTTCTTTATCTGGGATGTATCTATGGTGTTCTTCTCTTGCTTGGCGCCACGGCTCTCGTGGTTCCGCCCAAAGGCTACAGGCCACCGGGATGGACGCCCCCCGCAGCCCAGGGTGGAGCCGCTCCTACGGGATCCCGCAATTTCAAACCTCTCCAGGCCATGCGGACCCCGCAGTTTTACATGCTGGTCATCTGGATGTTTTTTGGCAGCGCTGCAGCCCTCATGATCATCAGCGTAGCCGCGAACATTGGTATGACCATGATCGGTCTCAGTCTTGCGGCTGCGGGCAATGCCGTGGTGACCATCTCCCTTTTCAATGCCTGCGGTCGCCTGGGCTGGGGATTCATTTCGGATAAATACGGAAGAAAACCTTCCATTCTGGCAAACTTTATCCTCCTCAGCCTGGCCATGTTCTACATGGCCTTGATTCCCATGAACTATGTGGGCTTTCTCATTGCCACCTGCATCGTGGGATTCTGCTTCGGCGGCCTTGCAGCCATGCTGCCCACCATCACGGCAGAATGGTTCGGTCTTGCCAATGTGGGCAACAATTATGGCGCAATCTTTATCTTTTACGGCATCGCAGCGCTGACGGCCCCAAGGCTTTCCATCGCCATTGGTTTTGAAAAGGCCTTCCTTGTGGCGGGTATTGCCTGCGCCATCGGCGCTCTGGTGGCTGTCTTTGCCAAGGCTCCGGGAACTGTGGAAGAACCTGTGGCTGGAGAGGTTATGCAGGCAAAGGTATCCAGGGCCTCCTAAAGAGACCACTGGCCAAAAAGGGGTCTGACCCCTTTTTGGCCCATGGATCGGGCCAGGGCTGAGGCCAGTATCTGGCAGATGAGAATGCCCGCAAGCCCCGCAGCCATGCCGGAAAGGGCTTCAGGAAGCAGGGGGAAGGGAAGGGTATAGTCCGCCATGGGGGCGGTAAAGAGGGAAATGCCTTCGGGAAGGTGGAAGTTTTCCGCCACAAACTCAAGGCCATCGGGATAGCCTGAGGCAAAGGGAGTCAGAAACAGTGCCGCTGCCATGGGCAGAAGGAGTCCCGGCATCCGCCTTGCCAGGGCCACCATGGCCAGGGTGAGGACGGCTTCGCCCACACCGATCAGGGCATGCACCTTGAGCATAGGCCACAGCACAGCGGAAAGGGAGGCCTCGGAACCTGAGGCCAGAAAAAGGGAACAGAGACAGGCGGCGACAACCACGGAGCACCAGGCGGCAAAGGCCGTGGCAAGGTTCCGGAGAAGGGGATTTTCGGATTTCTGGATGAGAACATGCCTCAGAAGTCCGCCAAAGCCTGCGCCTGCACCGGACATGAGCAGAATATTGGCTCCGAGAACCGTGAGTCCGCCGTCCCCGAAGAAAACGGCCTGCACCATGAGGACGAGGGATAAGGAAAGAATGCCCAAGGGGATACCCAGCAGCGTTGCGGCCAGCACACCGCCAATGAGGTGGCCGGATGTGGCGGCACTGACGGGGTAATTCAGCATCTGCAGGACAAAAATAAGGGCGGTTACGGCCGCAAAGCTTACGGGTCTCGCCTCTTCCTTTCCTTTTACGGCGGTGAAGACGGCGGCTCCTGCAAGGCCTGCTGCCAGAGCAGCGGTGACAGGACAGATGGCTCCTGTGATCATGGCGTCGGGTATGTGCATGTGGGTTCTCCTTCGATGATGAGGATGGATGTAAAAACCGGAAACCCAAAAAGGTTCCTCATTATTCAGCAAATTTCCCCTCTCCCTCCGGGAGACGGGCCAGGGGTGAGGGAAGAAAGCTGTAAAAAGTACGTTTGTCCATTTACTTTTTCTAAAGATTTTAAGAGCCTTCCAAGGCCAGGGTGCCCATGCTGAATAGCAACCCACGCCGTGTTACGGCGTTTTGTCATAAAGTAACTTGTGAAGTTACTCAGAAGTTACAGAGGTTCAAGATTTTTTCTGCTGAAATTCCAAAACTTTTTCCGCAAGGGCCTCTGCCCAGACATCCAGACCTTCCCCTGTCCTGCAGGAGACGGGAAAGATGGCTGCCTTCGCGTTAACCCGGCGAACCGAGCTGGTGAAGCGCTCCAGACTGAAATCCGTTAAGGCCTGCATGTCCGTCTTGTTTACGAGAATGATGTCGCATACGGAAAACATCAGCGGGTACTTGAGGGGTTTGTCGTCTCCTTCGGGGACGCTGATCACCATCATGTTCAGGTGGGCACCCGTATCAAATTCCGCAGGGCAGACGAGGTTGCCCACATTTTCCAGAATGACCAGATCATAATTGCCGCCAAGGGTGCGAAGTCCGTCCTCCACCATGGTGGCGTCCAGATGGCAGAATCCGCCGGTTTTCATCTGAATGGCGGGAATACCGGCTTCGAGTACCTTTTCTGCATCCACCGTAGAATCGATGTCCGCCTCCAGCACACCGATCCTGATCCGGTCTTTCAGGCGTGTGGCCGTGGCGATCACGGTGCTGGTCTTTCCCGCACCGGGCCCTGCCATGAGGTTCAGGAGAAAGGTTTTACTGGCCGTAAGCCGTGCCCTCAGATCTGCCGCCACCTTGTCGTTGTCGTCCAGAATGTTTTCCTTGACCTCGATGAGACGTACTTCTGTCATATACCCTCCATACTTTTAATCACATATCCCCGCCCACTCACCAGAGTGCCGCCTGTGTTCAGGCACTCCGGGCAGGCACTGGGGCTATCGGCAGAAAGTTCTGGTTCAAATGTTGTGCCGCAGGCCGAACAGGCCAGCACAACGGGCTTCCATTCCACGGAGAGAAAGGCACCTTCCGCGATGCTTCCTTTGGAAATCTGATCAAAGTAGCGGCGCATCCACTTTTCTTCGAGATCGGAAAGCCGCCCGACTTCGAGATCAATTTTGAGAATCCGCTGTATCCGGTTCATGCGGGCATGTTTTTCCGCCACAGCCAGAATCCGGTTCATTACGGGAAGCTCGTGCATGGTTCTCCCTTTTTTTGGGCTCAGGCGAACCGGCTGTAATCCACGCCCCGCATGGTGGCGCGCTGACGATACCAGTCCGCTTCATTTTCAGGCGGTTCCACAATGGCGGATTCGGGCCTGCGCTTAAGGGTGATGGATCTGGACGGGCAGGTGGAAACGCAGAGTCCGCAGCCGATGCAGAGATCCGGGTTCACATGATACGCATCTTCCGTTTTGGTGATGGCAGCGACGGGGCAGCGTTTTTTCTGGCAGATCCCGCAGTCGATACAGCTTTCCGCATCAATAAGGGCAAAAAAGTTCGTGCTGACCGCATTCCGGATGCCGTGTTCCGTAATGGAGCGCAGCACACCGCAGCAGCAGCTGCAACAGTTGCAGATGTAGTAATGCCCCTTGGCGAAGTTGTTGGTCATGTGAACCAGCCCCGCCTTTTCGGATTTTTTGAGGATGGCGTAGGCTTCCTCCTTGTCGATGGGGCGCAGCTCCATGGGATGGTTCTCGAAGAAACCCGGAACCGGTGCAATGGAGAGACAGACCTCGACGGGTTTGGTGCAGGGGGCATCCAGCAGTTCGTGCTCCTTTTTGCAGATACAGTCCGCGACGGCAAAGCTCTGCCCCGCCTCGATGATGGCCGATACCTGCTCATAGGGCATGGACATCTGATCCGAGGGGATTTCCTCCTCAATGGGGACGATTTTCATGAGTGGGGGCTGGGTTTCAAAAAACTGCCGTCCGTAGGTTTCCTCATAGTCTTTGCAGAGCTGGGCGAATTCCCGGGTCATGCGTTTTCTCTGAAACTCAAAAATACCGAAAACCCAGGGAGCCATGCGGAAGATTCGGAACCCATGGTAATCAATGCCAAAAATCTGGCCCTTGTCCCACATGGTAAAGAGCATTTTTTCCAGGCCCTCCAAGGGGCGGCCCGTGCGTTTGGCGATCTGATCCGCAGACTCAAAGGTGAGCCTGAGATCGCAGAAGAGTTCCGCCTCTTCCGGTGTAAAGATCCATTCGAGGATTCGCAGTTCCACACCGCTTTCCGTTGCGGGGAATCCGTTGGGCAGGGTATCGAGTACCTCTCGCAGTTTGTGATACATGGGATGGGTCATGGGTTTTCCTTTTCCGATTCTTTTTTTCCGGCAGTCCTTCTGTACGGCAGCCCCTCTCCATCGGGACGGGTTCCCCGGTAAAAGGTCGTGAGAATCGAACGTTTCATGTGGGTTACGGCCTGAAAATCCAGACCGGTGGTCTCCATGTGGTTACCGATGAAGAGGGTTGAAAATCCATGCACCATGGACCAGGCCGCACGGGTGATGGAGGCGGGATCTTCCCCCACCAGAACGCCCTTGTCATGGCAGTCTGAAACAAGATCTTGAAATTCTTTGAAGTATTGCGATGACTCCGGCCTCAGATCCTCAGACAGCGTCATGCCCTTTTCCGGAGGCGCAAACATGACCCGGAAATGGGCCGGATGGGCGATGGCAAAATCCATATAGGCCATCCCCCAGGCCCCGAAGCGGGAAAGGGGCTCCCCATCCGTTTCACTCAGGCGTTTTCGGGTCCAGTCCATGAGAAGGTCGAAGCCCTGTCGGGCCACTGCGGCCAGCAGATCTTTCTTGTCCTGAAAATGACGGTAGGGGGCCGCATGGCTGACCCCGACACGGGAAGCGATCTTGCGCAGGGTAACGCCGTAGGCACCGCCGCTTTCCTGAATCATTTCCAGGGCGGCAGCCACAAGCTCTTCCCGCAGGTTGCCATGGTGATAGGCTGTCTGTTCTGTCATCCCTGCCTCCTCTTGGTCTCCTCTTGCATTGGGCGGACTATAGGGCAGGAATGTTTCCAGTGTCAACAACGAACTGGATTTCAGGGGCAAGGAACTGTTTTTTATGTGTTTTGGTGTTTTTAAAGTTTTTTACTCAGGGGCTGAAGGGTATCCGGGAGGGGAGAGGCTGGTTTTCGGGGATGGCGATCAGGACAGGAAAGCCCCCATCCGGGACGCTGGCGGAAGGGGGCTTTCGAGGGCGGTGTCGAACTGCTTTTGTAAAAGCTCAAGCGGATCAGATATGATCCTCTCCCTTGCTCAGCAGGGACTTTCCCTTTGCGGTGAGGGGGTATTTTTGAGTCGGGCTTTTGGGGGAAGAGGATTGCGTCATTTCTATAAATCCGGATTCAAGAGCAGGTTGCAAATAATTCTGTATAAAATTTCTATGACCTTTTAACTCAAGGGAGGTCATTATTTCTGCTACAGACATCTCATTTTCCAGTTTCAGCACTAAAACCCTTACTTGTTCCCCTGTTTGCCCGGTTATTTTTTGCAAGTTGTCTTCTTTTGGCAAGGGTTGAGCATAAGGGAGCACCACTCGCATGAAATTCTGGCTCATCTGCCGGTGGTATCTGACTAACGAAGGTCTTGTTCCATGGCTTTCGCCAAGAGCGTCCATGATTCGGCGTCCTCTTTGCATATCTTCTCTGCCAGTTTTAAGCAGTCTGCTTCACGAATTTTTTCGTTCCCGTAGTCAAGGAATAGACCCGTGAAATCCAAATGCGAATGATCAACCGTGTCTGCGGTGATCTGATAGATAAACTGCGAGTGCTTCGCCGGACCGCTTATGTGTGTGCTTGTCCAGAATAATGTCTCCGGATAAAGCTGTACGAGCTTCTGCTTCTCAATTTGGTTGTCGGCGCCGATGTTGAACGTATCGGTCAAAATGATGGTTCGGTCGGTTATGTGCTCGATTTTCCGACTGGCGTCCTGCCCGCCCATGAGGGCGTAGTCTCCGGGGGTATAGGTTGTGCACCATTCAAACGCCTTGCGGGCGGATACATTGAAGTGCTTCTGGAAATGGTAATAGATTGGCGTTGTCATTGGCTCAAATCCTTTTGTGTGTCAACGAGTAGACTGCTTGCAGTTGCTACAACCGCAGGGCCGTTCTCTCACGGCAGCGGCTCTGTGTACCATCATTCATTCTTTAATCCTCTATGTTCCTTGACTCAGCCGCCCGGAGACAAGAGCCAAGCAGGTTGAAAAAGCTGATTTTTTCCAAAACCAAGGTATTTCAAAAAGCCGATAACTCCTCGGGTCGGCCTGTAGCGAATTGTTATGCAAAATTTATTATAAGCTCATTCCACCTGATACTTCAATACGTTGCGCTGTTATCCATCGGGCATCTTCAGAGCAAAGAAACGCAACAACTCCGCCAATGTCTTCCGGCTCTCCCACACGCCCCAGTGCAGTCAATTCTTTCACCTTGGCATTATATTGAACATTATCCCTGATGACACCACCAGCAAAATCAGTTGCAATGGGGCCAGGAGCAACAGCGTTTACCTTGATACCTCTTGGGCTGAGTTCCTTGGCCAGATAACGAGTCAGGGTTTCCACAGCCCCTTTCATTGCTGCATAAGCAGCATATCCAGGCATGCTGGCTTGAGCGAGTCTGCTTGATATGTTCACGATGCCGCCACCATCTTTGATCAGATTCACTGCTTTTTGAGTAAAGAAGAACACCCCTTTATACTGAACGTTTAAAAGCAGGTCAAATTGTTCTTCCGTGGTTTCCATGAAAGGTATGTTGAGGCCAATGCCTGCGTTATTGATCAGATAGTCAAAACGTTCGGAGACAAAGTTCTCTTTCAATTCTCGAACGAGCTGATTAAAAAAATGGTCAAAATCCTTAAATTCGCCAACATTTAATTGCAAAGCTGTAGCATTGCATCCCATCTGCTGGATATCCTCGACCACCTGAAAGGCTTCTTCTTTTCTGCTGTAATAGGTAATAATTACATCCAACCCTTTACGGGCAAGTTGAAGCGCCATGTCCCTTCCCAATCCTCTGTTGCCTCCGGTTACTAAGGCTATTTTGTTTTTCATTGTTTTTCTCCGTTAATATTATTAATCATTTTTTGCAATTTCATTTATCGCGCTAATAAGTTCCATAAAATATGGGTTCCATGTAATTCGTGCATGATACTTCCCTTTTTCTTTATATCCCCAAGCACTGAACCACAGTTCCGATCGCTCTTTAGGAATGGGGATATTCTCCTGTCCATTTTCTAGCATAAGATTTCTGCCATTTTTTCCAAAATATTCATTGTTTTCGGAAAATATGACGTTCATGTGTGAAAAAGTGCTTATTTTTTCGTGAGGAAGACGACTGTTATATATTGAAACGCGTATGTCTTTATTTTTTGATATCTCGCCACTGCCATACCAGATAAAACGTGAAGCAGAATGTGTGAATTTGGACTGAAAAGCGTATAGCGTGGCGTACGGATTGAGAACGCTGTCATGTTGACTCATGACTATGAGCGTAGGTTTATTAAAAGATTGAGCATCCAATTTTTTTTGCAGAATTTTTACCGATTGATAGTACAGTTTTGCTGCATTTGCAGACAACGACTGGTAACAAAGAATGTTATCTTCTTGGTCAATATCAATCCAGTTCCGAAAACATGATATCAGCGAGGAAAACCACAATAAGCTGTTTTGAGGATAAAAGCCTGGAGAGAATAGCAGCAGACCTGAAATATCATCATTGTCCAAGGCATAAGCCGTAACAAGGTTTCCTCCGGTAGAGAATCCGGCCAGCCAAAGCTCATCGACTTCATTTGACAGCAGGCCAGCATGATGCTCAAGCGCCTTTTCCCAGTCTGTATAGTCCGGTAGCATGAGATCAGCCGGTTTTGATCCATGCCCCGGTAACAAAATAGTTCTTACAAGCCAGCCATTTTTTACGAGTTCTTTGCCAATATCCATAAAGTACCAAGGGCTTGCTCCTAATCCATGAACAAAAAGGACACCTTTTTTTACGCCATTGGTCCTCGGTGGTTTCAGTTCATAAGGGGCATTAAGTCTTATTTCTAATTCATGGTCATAAGTCAAAAAAGCGCGATTTTCTTTGATCCACTTCTTAGTTTCTGAAATGTATGTAATAAAATTGGTCTGGTTATATAAGGGTAAAGTCCGAGATGGACAAAAAGAAGAAGAGTCAGGCGTTTTTGCACATGATACATTAAAAACCAGTGCAAAGATAAAAAATGCCAGGATCAACCTTGCAATAATCGGGATTGGAACGTCTGAATTAACGGTGAACATGAAGCCTCCATTATTGGTTGGTTACACCAGATGGAGGACAAAAAAACGCACCTCCAACCTGGTAGGTTAGATAGTGCGTTGATTGACGTAAACGCTTACGGATATAAAATCGTATAGTTCACATAATATAAGTTGTGCTTTAAGTCAAGTTTTAAAAAGGTTTATTTTTAGGGGGTTAGCGAGGCGGCGGATCAGCTGCAAAGCCGGGGGCAAGCTTGCTGTCCAGCAGGCGATGAAAGCCATTGTCACACAGTGCGGCATTAAAAAAAGTTTCCATTCATACCCTCCGCCACAGCTTTGCCACGCATTTTCTGGAGCAGGGTTTAAGCCTCCGCCATACCCAGGGAATCATCGGTCATGCCAGCCCGACCACCACCGCTCTCACCCAGGTGGCAGAGCAGAACAGCCTTCTTGCCGTCAACAGGCTTGCAAACACTCTCCGTGAGAATTTCACGGGGGTGTCCCCATGAAAATGTCGGCCATCATTGATGAATACTACGACATATTTGTGGCTCTATACGGAGACTCCGCACTGCC